>CAKKSE010000001.1 GCA_919903025.1 Nitrospiria bacterium
CTCAGACATCTTGACATTCAACACAGTTGCTCCCCCGTCAAGGGGGAGGGGATTTTCGGGTCCTCCCGCTCGTTCCTATCCTCCCCCCTCGCGGGGGAGGATAAAGGTGGGGGGGCGATGCGCCCATTCACCGATTCACCGATTCACCGGGCGGTGTCTCCCCGCCGATTCGTCTCTTGAGGTCCGCGATCCGCCGCTCGAGCAGGGCCTTCTCCATCGCCAGGCCGGCCTGGCCCACGAAGATCTCCAGGGCTTCCGTCGAACCGATCGGCCCGTCGTCCGGCAGGTTGTCCCCGTAGAGAATGAGCGCGGCCTTTCCCTCGCAAAGCATCGGAATGACCAGGACCTCGGACGGCGTCATTCCCCCCAGCGCATCGACCAGGTAGGCGTTCCGCACGTTGACCCTGAGAGTCCCCTTGAACGCCTGTTTTCGCTCGACGACGTAGGAGAAGATCGAATCCTCGCGCAATGGAATCCGGATCCGGCGGACACGCTCGTCGCCCGGCTCGCCGTCGGACAGCTCGACGCCGAACGCGCCGAGTCCCACGACCTCGTCCCCGCGCACGAGAAAAAGGATCGCGCGGTTGACGACCTCGCTCGCGACGCGCAGGACCAGGAGCGAAACCTCGGCCGTCGCCGAAGGAAGGCGCAGCTCCTGGAACATCGACTTGAGCGACGCGAGCCGGGCCCCTTCCGCGCCCACACGGGCCGCCGCCGACTGAGCCCGCGAGACCGCGCCGAGCGTGGGCGTCGGCACGGCTTCGCCGACCGGCGCATGGACCGGCGCGGCGGCCCCCTCTCCGCGCATGCGCTCGTCCAGCCGGCGCGTTCCCTCCATGATCAGATACTGGGGGTCCATGCCCGCGGGGAGCAGGAACTCCTCCGTATTGAACTTGATCTGGTCCTTGAGGTCAACCTCTCCGAGCTCGAAATCGAAGAACCCCTCGGTCCACGTAAGCAGGGAGAAGACGATCTCCTCGATCTGGCGCCGGACGACGTACGAGAGCGTGTCCGGCGAGACGGCGCCCATCTCGACCAGGACCTGCCCCAGGAGCTGTTCCGATTCCTTCTGACGGGCGAGCGCCTCCGCCAGCACCTCCTCCGTCGTGACCCGGCTGGCGAGAAGAATGCTCCCGAGCGTCTCCCGGACGGCGTCCGTGGCCGCCTGGACGACCTTCCCGCTCCGGAACACGATGATCCCCGTCCCCTTCTCGCTCCGGACGACGAGGGTGCCCGTCTTCTTGCTCAGGTTGATGATCTGGAAGATGTCGGGAAGGGCCAGGTCCTCCAGGCGGCCCACGAGACTCATGGCCGGGGCCTTCCGCAAACCCATCGCTCGACCGCCGCCCGGCCTCTCAAATCTCCGCTCCCTTCGGAATCACCACGATCCCGGACTCGCTCACGTGGAACCGCTCGCGGTCGCGCGGGAGGTCCCAGCCGATCTCCGTCCCGGGCGGAATGACCACGTCCTTGTCGATGATGGCGCGGCGGATCCGGCTGTGCCGGCCGATCTGGACGTTCTCCATCAGGATCGACTCGACCACCTCCGAGAACGAGTTGACCCGGACGTACGGAGACAAAACCGAGTTCTGCACCCGCCCGCCGCTCAGGATACAGCCGCTCGAAACGATCGAATCCATGGCGGTCCCCAGCCGTCCCCCCGGTTCTTCCTGCGCGAAGACGAACTTCGCCGGCGGCGCCTGCGGCTGAAACGTCCGGATCGGCCAGTCGCGGTCGTAGAGATCGAGGGGAGGCTCGACGGCCGCGATCCCCATGTTGGCTTCCCAGTAGGAATCGATCGTACCCACGTCCCGCCAGTACGGGGGCTCCCGGGCGTTCTCGTCGGTGAAGTTGTACGCGAATACGCGGAAATCGCCGATGATCCCGGGGAGGATGTGGCGGCCGAAATCGAACCCCAGGTCGCGGACAGCGGCCTCGGTCAGGGTGCGGACGAGCGTATCCGTCCGGAACAGGTAGATGCCCATCGAGGCGAGGCAAACGTCGGTCGACCCCGGCATCGGCTTGGGGCGGGCCGGTTTCTCCTCGAACCCGACGATCCGCCCCTCCCCGTCGATATCGAGGACCCCGAGCTGGCCCGCGGCCGCCGCGCAAGGGGCCTCGACGGCGCTCACGGTGACGTCCGCGGCCCGGGCCAAGTGATGCCGGACGAGCTCGCCGTAGTCCATCTTGTAGACGTGATCCCCGGCGAGAATCAGCGTGAACTCCGGCATCGACTTCTCGATCATGTAGACGTTTTGATAGATCGCGTCGGCCGTCCCCCGGTAGAAGGTGTCGCCGATCCGCTGTTCGGGCGGAACGGAGATCACGAACTCGCCGAGATCGGTGGAAAGGATGTCCCACCCCTGCTTCAAGTGGCGGTTGAGGGAGAGCGACTTGTACTGGACCAGGACGGCGATCTGGCGGAGGTTGGAATTGATGCAGTTCGAAAGGGTGAAATCGACGATCCGGTACGTCCCGGCGAAAGGCACGGCGGGCTTTGCCCGATGGAGGGTCAGCGGGTGGAGGCGCTCCCCCTTGCCCCCCGCGAGAATCATCACCAGGACGTTCTTCATGTTTCTCCCTGGCCTCAGGGGCGGACGGAGGCTGCCGAACAACCTGCCTTCTCGGTCGCTCCGCGCCTCCATGACGAGGTGACGGAGACCCGCGGCATCCTGGTCATTGGGTGACAATGCCAGAATATAACAAAGCCCCCCCCGGAGTGTCAACGCGGACGAGGGCAATTCTCTCGATCCCAATTGAACTTAGCCGCCCATTTGATATACTCTGGGCCGATCCCCCCAAAACGCGAGGACAGCGGAACCCATGCCGAAGACCGGCCGCGATTCCGACCAGAAGGAGTTGATGACCAAGATCGCCCAGTACGTCCGGGAACCGCTGTCGACCCTGCGCGCGGCGTCGGAGATCCTCGCCCGCGAAATGGACGAGCCGCCCGGAAAGCGCGGAAGGGAACTCCTGCAGACGATCGAGAAGAGCCTGGAGCTCCTGGGCGAACGGGTCGAGGAACTCCTCTGGATGGCCCAGATCGGCTCGAAGCACGCCTCGGACGCCTGGGCCGAGTCCCTCAGGGCGGACCCGGCGGATGACCGCCGGAAGAAGCAAGCGTCCGCCCGCCGGGCCGCCCCCGAGCCTTCTCTCCCCCTGGGCCCGCCGATGGTCCTCATCGTGGACGACGATCCGGTGACCACGCGGATCCTCGAGGAGATGATCACGGCCCGCGGCTTCGACGTGCGGGTCGCCGGCAACGGCGCGGAGGCCGTGGATCAGGCCCGCCTCTACCGTCCCGCCATCATCACGATGGACCTTGCCATGCCGGAGGTGGACGGCGGCCAGGTGTCGAAGATCCTCAAGGGCGATCCCGAAACGAAGGACATCCCGATCATCCTCCTCTCCGCGACGATCAACGAGGAGCGGTTCGCCGACATCCAGGCCGACTCCTTCCTCAAGAAGCCGGTCGACGAGAGCACCCTCGTCGAGACGATCGAGCGCATCCTGTCGTTTCAGCGGGAGAAGTCCGCTCCCCCCAGGGGAACGATCCTCGTCGTGGACGATTCGCATTCCGTGGTCCGCATCCTGACGGGGATGCTCCGCGACCTGGGGTATGACACGACCGAGGCGTACAACGGGACCGAGGCGATCGCCCTCGCCGCGCGCCGCCAGCCGAACCTCATCATCCTGGACTTCCTCCTCCACCGGAACTTCGACGGGCTGGAGGTCCTGCGCCGTCTCAAGAACAGCATGAGCACGTGCCACATCCCTGTCATTCTCCTCTCGGCGGCCGAGTCGCCGCAGGACAAGGCCAAGGGACTTCGGCTCGGGGCGGACGACTACATCACGAAGCCGTTCTCCCCCCTGGAGCTCGGCGCCCGTCTCGAAATGATCCTCAGGCGGACGGAGACCGAGTACTCAGCCTCGCCCACGACCCGGCTCCCCGGGAGCATCGCGATCGAGCGGATCATCGCTCAGAAGGTCGAAACCCGCGAGCCCTTCGCGGTCTGCTACTGCGATCTGGACAACTTCAAGGCCTACAACGACACCTACGGCTTCGCGAAGGGGGATTCCGTCATCCGCCAGACGGCCCGCGTCATCCTGGACGCCGTCCGCAACAACGGCCGCCCGGAGGACTTCGTGGGCCATATCGGGGGAGACGATTTTATCGCGATCACCGCGCCGGACCGGGCGGACCCGGTCTGCGCGGATATCGTGGGCACGTTCGATCGGCTGGCTCCCCTCTACTACGACGAGGAAGCGCGCCGCCTGGGGTACATCGAGGAGAAGGACCGGCAAGGGCGCCCGGCGCGGTTCCCTCTCATGTCAATCTCGATCGCCGTCGTGACCAACGAGGGGCGCGAGATCACGCACGCCGCCCAGGTCGCCGATATCGCGGCCGAGGTCAAGAAACGCGCGAAGATGACCAGCGGCTCCTGCTTCGTCCGAGACCGGCGGAAGACCGATGCCGATCAAGATCCTCGTTGACGGGTACAACCTCCTGGGCGCTCTGCGCGGGATGGGCGGGCCCCTGGAAGCGAACCGGGAAGCGCTGGTCCGCCTCCTGGCCTCCTACGCCGCCCGCCGCCCCCACGAGGTCACGGTCGTCTTCGACGCCATGCACGAAGGCGGCCTCATGGAGGCCCGCGACCGCAGGGGCCCCGTTACGCTCGTCTACACGGCGCGGGGCGAGACGGCCGATGACCGGATCGTCCGGATGGTCGAGGCGAGCCGGTCCGCCGCTTGGCTCGTCGTCACGAGCGACCGGGCGCTCGCCCAGGCGGCGAAGAGGATGGGCGCCGACGTTGTGGGCGCGGGAACGTTCGCCGAGCGGATCGCCGAATCGATGAAGGACCAGGTCAGCCCCGCCTCGGAAGGGCGCGAGGACGAAGAAGAGGTCCTCCCGCCCCGCGAAAAGAAGGGGAACCCCCGGCGCCTCAAGAAAGCCGATCGGCGCCTCCGCCTGCGCCTTGAGAAGCTGTAGAACGGCAACGGTGAATCGGTGAATCTTGTAGGGGCGAACCTTGTGTTCGCCCGAATCGGTGAATGGGTGAATGGGTGAATCGGTGAATGGGCAAAGCGATCACCTCCCCCTCGACGGGGGAGGGTTGGGTGGGGGTGACGCCCGGATCATCGTAACCCGTGAAGAACTCGCCAACCTGGTCCGGAGTCTGGAGCGGGCGGATCGGCTCGCCGTCGACGTCGAAGCCGACTCGCTCCACCGCTACGAGGAACAGCCCTGCCTCCTCCAGATCTCGACGGACGAGGAGACCTGGGTCGTCGATCCGCTCGCCATCGGCGGCGTGGATCCGCTTGGACCGATCTTCGGCGATCCGGCGGTGGAGAAGGTCTTCCACGGGTCAGACTACGACATCCGGCTTCTCAAGCGCGCCGCCGGGTTCGATTTCTCGAACATCTTCGACACGATGATCTCCGCCCAGCTCCTGGGGCTTCCCGAAGTCGGGCTCCAGGCTCTACTCGCCGCCCGCTTCGGCGTCGTCCTCGACAAGAAATTCCAGCGCGCCGACTGGTCGAAGCGTCCTCTCGCTCCGGAGATGATCCGGTACGCGGCGGAAGACACGCGCCACCTCCTCCGGCTCCGTGACGAGCTGGCTTCGGAACTCGATTCCCGGGGAAGAATGGAATGGGCCCGCGAGGAATTCGAGATCCTCTGCCGGATCCAGCCCGCCCCCCGGCGCGTGCCGTCGTGGTCGGACATCAAGGGGAGCGGAAAGCTCCCGTCCCGCGATCGCGCCGTCCTCCAGGCGCTCGTCGAATTCAGGGACGGCGAGGCCCGGCGGCTCGACCGGCCGCCGTTCAAGGTCCTGGGAAGCCCCGTCCTGCTCGATCTGGCCCGGCGGCGGCCCCGGACGCCGGGCGACCTGCAAGGAATCGTGGGCTTGACCCCGCGGCTCGTGGACCGCTACGGCCGCGCCATCCTCGACGCCGCGCGGAAGGGGGAGACCGTCCCCGCCGATGAGTACGCGCGGACCGACCGGGGACGGCCGCCCAGGCCGTCGCCCGAGCAGATCGCGCGCCTCGCCCGCCTCAAGGCCGTCCGCGACGAAGCGGCCCGGAATCTCGGCATCGACCCGGCCCTTCTCGCCAACCGGGCCGCCCTGGAGGAGATCGCGTTCAGCGAGCCGGATGCGCTGGCCGCAACGCTCACCGCGCGTCTCAAGACGTGGCAGAGAAGCGTGCTGGAAAAGGAATTCAGGAGGGTCCACCTCTCGACCGACAGGGGCGTATTGCCGCACGCCCCGCCTTGAACCGCACAGTGGCGCCCAGGGATAGCTGTTTTCGGCTTTCGGCTTTCAACCCTCATTTCACCCATCGCTCGCGGGCAGACGGAATAGCCTCACGGCGTTCTCGGTCGTAGCGCGGGCGACCTCCTCCACGGAAGCGCCGCGGACTTCGGCCAGACAAGCCGCCACTAGCGCAACGTGCGCCGGCTCGTTTCGCTTCCCCCGGAAGGGCACGGGCGCGAGGAAAGGAGCGTCCGTCTCCACGAGGAGACGGCCCGGCGGAACGAGGCGGGCAATGTCCCGAAGGCCATCGGCTTTCTTGAACGTAATGATCCCAGAGAAGGAAACGTGGAATCCCATGTCGAGCGCCGCCCGGGCCAGATTCTCGTCGCCCGAGAAGCAGTGGAACACTCCGCCCAACTCGCCCGCCTTCTCCTCCCTGAGGACGGCCAGCGTGTCGGCGTCCGCCTCCCGCGTGTGGATGACGACCGGGAGACCAGCCTTCCGGGCGAGACCGATCTGCCGCCGGAACATCTCCCGCTGGACGTCGCGCGGCGAGTGATCGTAGTGATAGTCGAGCCCGATCTCGCCCCAGGCGACGGCCTTCGGATGGGCCGCCAGCAAGAGGAGGGCTTCGAAGTCGCCCGGCCGGATCTTTCCCGCGTCGTGGGGATGGACTCCCACGCTGGCGAAGATCCCGGCGAATTTTTCGGCCAGACGGACCGTCTCACGAGCGGAGGCCGCGTCCGTGGAGATCGAGACGATGCGGGAGACGCCGGCCTCCCGCGCCCGGAGGACGACGGCGTCCCGGTCTCCGTCGTATTCCTTCATGTCGAGATGGGCGTGCGTGTCGACGAGCATGAACGAATTATGCGCGATTGGGACGCGACCGCGCAACGGCGATCCGGACGGGCTTACGTCTCGGACGAACTTCTTGACATGCGGACCAGTTTGAGGGTAAAAGCGTGTGTTTTTCCCCCGATTTTTCCAAGGGAGGAGGTGACAGTCGAATGAAGAAAGTCCTCGTTTCCGTTCTATCTTTCGCGTTCATCGCCGCGACGGCGGGATCGGCTCTGGCCGCCGGCAACAAGGCGGAGGGGGCGAAGGTCTACAAACAGCAGTGCGCGGCCTGCCACGGCGATACCGGAAAGGGCGACGGCCCCTCGGCCAAGTCGCTCAAGCCGGCGCCGACGAACCTCACGGACGCGAAGCTCATGTCTTCCCTGAGCGACGCGGATATCGCGAAGGTCATCAAGGAAGGCGGCGCGAAGGTCGGAAAGTCGCCGCTCATGCCAGCCCTCGGCGCCACGTGGAGCAAACAGCAGATGGACGACATGGTCGCCCACATGCGCGATCTCTGCAAGTGCCAGGGCAAAAAGTAGGGGCGTATTGCAATACGCCCTCGCAAACCAAGGCGCCAGCCCCGTCCGGGGCTGGCGCCTTTTTATTGGGCGGATCCGCACGCCGCCTTCTTTTTTGGTCCTTCCGACTATTGTGTGGGTCACCCCAATATGCTGTGGCTTGTTGCTTGGCCTGTTTCTCCCCCCACCTTGATCCTCCCCCGCAAGGGGGGAGGAGAGCATGGGGC
>CAKKSE010000002.1 GCA_919903025.1 Nitrospiria bacterium
ATGGCCAAGCAGAAGTTTGAGCGGACGAAGCCGCACGTGAATGTTGGGACGATTGGGCACGTGGATCACGGGAAGACGACGCTCACGGCGGCGATCACGAAGATATTGTCCGCGCGGGGTTTGGCGGAGTTTCGGGCGTACGATCAGATTGACAATGCTCCGGAGGAGCGTGAGCGCGGGATCACGATTGCGACGGCGCACGTCGAGTATGCGACGGACAACCGGCACTACGCGCACGTGGACTGTCCCGGACACGCGGACTACGTGAAGAACATGATTACGGGCGCGGCGCAGATGGACGGGGCGATTTTGGTGGTTTCGGCGGCGGACGGTCCGATGCCGCAGACGCGGGAGCACATTTTGCTGGCGCGCCAGGTCGGCGTTCCGTACATCGTAGTGTTCATGAACAAGGTGGACATGGTTGACGATCCCGAGCTGTTGGACCTGGTGGAGCTCGAGGTTCGGGAGCTTTTGTCGAAGTACGAGTTTCCCGGGGACAAGATTCCCATCATTCGGGGGAGCGCGCTCAAGGCGCTCGAGAGCGGGGATCCGGCCAGCGCCGAGGCCAAGCCCATTTTGGATCTCATGGCGGCCGTGGACAGCTACATTCCCACCCCGGAGCGTGCGATCGACAAGCCGTTTCTCATGCCGGTTGAGGACGTTTTTTCGATCAGCGGGCGCGGGACGGTGGTGACGGGCCGCGTGGAGCGCGGGGTCGTCAAGGTAGGCGAAGAGGTCGAGATTGTCGGGATTCGGCCCACGCAGAAGACGGTGGCCACGGGCGTCGAGATGTTTCGGAAGCTTTTGGACCAGGGTCAGGCCGGCGACAACGTCGGGGTCCTTCTTCGCGGGACGAAGAAGGAGGACGTTGAGCGGGGGATGGTATTGGCGAAGCCCGGCTCGATCACGCCGCACACGAAGTTCAAGGCGGAGGCGTACGTATTGACCAAGGAGGAGGGGGGCCGTCACACGCCGTTCTTCAAGGGGTATCGGCCGCAGTTCTATTTCCGGACGACGGACGTGACGGGCGTGGTGAAGCTTCCCGAGGGCGTGGAGATGGTCATGCCCGGCGACAACGTGAGCATGGAGGTGGACCTGATCACCCCGATTGCGATGGAGAAGGAGCTGAGGTTTGCCATTCGCGAGGGCGGCCGCACGGTGGGCGCGGGCGTCATCAGCGAGGTGATCGAGTAGGGAAGTACAAGGTCCAAAGGGACAAAGGGACAAAGTTTAAGGTCGAAGAGTCGAAAATCGAAGAGTCGGAAGTCGAAGCGGGAAGGCTAACCTAGGGAAATGACGTGGACACGACGCTGACGCATCAAAAGATCCGGATCCGCCTCAAGGGATTCGACCACCGCCTATTGGACCAGTCCGTTCAGGAGATCGTGGATACGGCCAGGCGGACCGGGGCGAAGATATCGGGCCCCATCCCCCTTCCGACCCGAATCAACAGGTACACGGTTCTCCGCTCGCCTCACGTGGACAAGAAATCGCGGGAGCAGTTCGAGATCCGCACCTACAAGCGGTTGGTCGATATCCTGGAACCGACGCCCCAGACGATCGACGCCCTGATGAAGATCGACCTGTCGGCCGGCGTGGACGTGGAGATCAAACTGTGAGTCCGACGTGCTTCGTCCAACGTCCAACGCTTGACCTTCGACTTTCGACCTCTGACCATCGGCCGGGGTTCGTTTCATGCTGAACGGACTGGTTGGCCGCAAGCTCGGCATGAGCCAGGTCTTCACGCCGGAAGGAAGGGTCATTCCCGTGACGGTCGTCGAAGCCGGGCCGTGCCGCGTGCTCAGGTCGAAGACGGCCGCCGCGGACGGGTACGAGGCCGTGCAGGTGGGCTTCGGACCCGAGCGGAAGCCGAAGCGCGTGACGTCCGCCATGAAGGGGCACTTCAAGGCGTGCGGCGCGGAGCCGTATCGCATATTGCGGGAGTTCAAGGCGGTTGGAGAGGCGCCGAGCGTCGGCTCGGACGTGACGGTGGACATCTTCGAGGCCGGCGAGCGGATCGACGTGACCGGCGTGTCGAAGGGGAAGGGGTTCCAGGGCGTCATGAAACGCCTTCACTACCGCGGCGGGCCGGGTTCGCACGGCTCGATGTTCAACCGGGCCCCCGGGTCCATCGGCGCGAGCTCGTACCCTTCGAGGGTCTGGAAGAACACGGGCCTCCCGGGGCAGATGGGGAACGCTTTCAGGACGGTGAAGAACCTTCAGGTCGTCGAGGTCCGGAAGGAACAGAACATCCTGTTCGTAAAGGGAGCGGTTCCGGGGCCCGACGGGGGGCTTGTGATTGTGCGGAAGGCAAAGTCCGCAGCGAAGAAGAAATAGAAGTCCAGAGTCAAAGGTCGGACAGGATATCCAGGACCGGCGGCGGGTGGTTGTCGGCGAATCGAGAAAAGGGCGGGTTCCGTGGCGGTTGCCAAGATTGTCGATCAGAAGGGAAAAGAGAAGGGGAGTCTCGACCTGCCGGAGGTCCTTTTCGGCGTGACCCCGAAGTCCGCCGTGTTGCACGACGTGGTGGTCGCAACATTGTCCAACCGCCGTCAGGGGACGCACGCGACGAAGACAAAGGGGCTTGTCTCGGGCGGCGGGAAGAAACCTTGGAAGCAGAAGGGCACCGGGCGGGCCCGGGCCGGGTCGATCCGCTCGCCCCTCTGGGTCGGCGGCGGGACGGTCTTCGGACCCCAGCCGCGGAGCTACAGGAGCGCGACGCCGAAAAAGATCGGGCGGCTGGCCCTCCGGATGGCTCTTTCGGCGAGGGCTAACGAGGGCCGCCTGCGGATCGTGGACTCATTGAGCGTTCAGGAAGCCAAGACGAGAGAGGTTGTCGCAATCTTGAAAACCCTCGGGCTCGCGGGGCAGTCCGTCCTTTTGGTCACGGCCGCCAACGATCCCCTTCTCGTCCGGGCCGCCCGAAATATCCCGGCGGTTCAGGTTCGGGAAGCGGCTTCGATCAACGCCCACGACGTCCTGGCTTCCGAGTTGCTCCTGATGACGCCGGAATCGGTCGAGCGGCTCAAGCAGGTATTCGGATCATGAGTCATCCTTACGATATTCTCATTCGGCCGTCTATTACGGAGAAGAGCGTCCGCCTGCGGGAGGACTCCCACACAGTGGTCTTCGAGGTCGACAAGAAGTCGACCAAGCAAGAGATCAAGCGGGCCGTGGAGGAGGCGCTCTCGGTCAAGGTGGCCCGCGTGTCGACGCTTCTGATGAAGGGGAAGAAAAAGCGGCACGGGCGGGCGGTCGGCTTCCGGCCGGACCGCAAGAAGGCTTTCGTGACGCTCGAGCCGGGGCAGAAGATCGACCTCTTCGAAGGGAAATAGGAGAAGAAAGTGGGAATCAAGATCTACAAACCGACATCCGCCGGTCGCCGGTTCCAGACGGTCGCCGACTTCGCCGAGATCACGCGGTCGGAGCCCGAGAAGCGGCTGGTCAAAGGGAAGAGCCAGAGCGGCGGGCGGAACTGCCACGGGCGGATGACGGTCCGGCGGCGCGGAGGCGGGCACAAGCGGGCCTATCGCCTGGTCGACTTCAAGAGGAACAAGGAAGAGATTCCGGCTCGGGTCGCCTCGATCGAGTACGATCCGAACCGGTCGGCGCGAATTGCCCTTCTTCACTATCTCGACGGGGAGAAGCGGTACATCATCGCTCCGGTGGGTCTCAAGGTGGGCGGCGAGGTGATTTCCTCGGCCTCGGCCGACATTCTGCCCGGGAATTCGCTCCCCATCTCGGCTATTCCCGTGGGCACGATCATCCATAACATCGAGCTCAAGCCCGGCAAGGGCGGACAGATCGCCCGGAGCGCGGGGGCCGGCGTGCAGCTCATGGCCAAGGAGGGGACCTACGCGCATCTCCGGCTGAACTCCGGCGAGATGCGGCTCGTGCGAACGGATTGCAGGGCGACGATCGGGCAGGTGGGGAACCTGGATCACGAGAACGTCTCGATCGGCAAGGCGGGCCGGTCCCGGTGGCTGGGAAAGCGGCCGAAGGTGCGCGGCGTGGCGATGAACCCGGTCGATCACCCGCTGGGGGGCGGCGAAGGGAAGTCATCGGGCGGGCGGCCGCCGGTCTCCCCGTGGGGGGTCCCCGAGGGGCGGAAGACCCGCCGGAACAAGGCCACGCAGAAATACATCGTCAAGAGACGGAAGTAGGAGGGGAGTCGTGCCGCGTTCGGTCCGAAAGGGTCCATACATTCATCCGAGCCTGCTGGCCAAGGTCGAGACGATGAACGCTTCCGGCGAGAAGAAGCTCATCAAGACCTGGTCCCGGAGCTCGATGATCACTCCGGATTTCCTCGGGCATACGTTCGCCGTCCACAACGGCAAGAAGTTCGTTCCGGTCTACGTCACCGAGAACATGGTGGGTCACAAGCTGGGCGAGTTTTCCCCGACCCGGACGTTCAAGGGGCACGGCGGGGCCGGCGGCAAGACGACGGCGGTCAAGGGCAGGTGAGCGTCATGTCCGAGCAGGCGGAACAGATTCAAGAAGCGCGGGCGATCCTTCGCGGCTACCGGGCGACGCCCCGGAAAGCGCGGCAGGTCGTCGACCTGATCCGGGGGAAGGGCGTGGAGGAGGCCAGGGCGATCCTCAAGTTCACCCCGCGGCACGCCGCCCGGACGGTCGAGAAGCTTCTTCGTTCCGCCGTGGCGAACGCGGCCCAAAAGGCGATGCGGGACCCCGAACGGCTGCGGATCGTTCGCGCGACGGTTGATCCGGGGCGAACGTTCAAGGTGATGTACCCCCGCGCGATGGGACGCGGGAACTTCATCCGGAAACGATCGAGTCACATCACGCTGGTGGTGGCCGAGGACCCGAAGCTGGGCCGGTCTTCGCGGCGGGCGAGGAGGTAGCGGTTTGGGTCAAAAGGTTCACCCGATCGGATTTCGTCTGGGGATTATCAAGAGTTGGAATTCCCGCTGGTACGCGAAAAAGGGATACGCCGATCTCCTCTACGAGGACATCAAGATCCGCAAGCTGGTGAAACAGAAGCTCTACCATGCGGGCGTCTCCCGGATCGACGTCGAGCGCGTGGGGCAGAAGATCAAAGTGAACATCGCGGCGGCCCGCCCGGGCATCATCATCGGCAAGAAGGGCGCCGAGGTCGACAAGCTGAAGAGCGAGCTGGAAGCCCTCACGAAGCGGTCGATCGCGATCAACATCCAGGAAATCCGGAAGCCCGAGCTGGACGCCCAGCTTGTGGCCGAGAACATCGCTCTCCAGCTTGAGAGGCGGATTGCCTTTCGCCGGGCGATGAAGAAGGCCGTGACGTCGGCCACCCGGTTCGGCGCCCAGGGGGTCAAGGTGATGTGCGCGGGACGGCTGGCGGGAGGCGAGATCGCCCGGACCGAGTGGTATCGCGAGGGGCGGGTCCCGCTGCACACCCTTCGGGCCGATATCGATTACGGCCTCGCTGAGGCCCGGACGACTTATGGGCAGATCGGCGTGAAGGTTTGGCTCTACCGTGGGGAAATCCTGGGGCACCCGGAAGCGGCCGTACCCGGGACGCCCCGGCCGGGCGGGGTTTCTGGTTTCTGAGAGGGTAGGAACGATCAGTCATGCTGATGCCGAAGAAGGTTAAGTTTCGAAAACAGATGAAGGGACGACGGACCGGCTTGGCCGTCCGGGGAGCGGCTGTTTCCTTCGGCGAGTTCGGGCTCAAGGCCGTCGAGCCGGGCTGGCTCACGAGCCGCCAGATCGAGGCGGCCCGGATCGCGATGACGCGGCACATCAAGCGCGGCGGGAAGATCTGGATCCGGATTTTTCCCGACAAGCCGATCACGAAGAAGCCGGCCGAGACCCGTATGGGCAAGGGAAAGGGCGCGCCGGAATACTGGGTCGCCGTCATCAAGCCGGGACGGGTCATCTACGAGATGGACGGCGTGACGGAGGAGGTGGCCCGCGAGGCCTTCCGGCTCGCCGCGTTCAAGCTTCCCCTCGCGACCCGGTTCGTCCAGCGGAAGGAGGCGGCGGCATGACGCTTGAGGAGGTGCGCAACCTGTCTCCGGAGGCGATCGCCGCGCAGGAGGATCTCTTGCGGAAAGAGCGGTTCAACCTGCGCTTCCGGAAGGCGATGGGAGAGGTCGAGAACCCGATGAGGCTGCGCGCCATCCGCCGTGAACTGGCGCAGATCAAGACGATCCAGAACGAGAAAATCCGGGCCAGAGCTTAGAAGAGCGGGGATTAGGGGTTAGGGATTAAGGGGTAAGGGAAGGACTGGGGAAGGTCGCGATGGCGGAGACGATGACGGAGACGACAACAAGACGGCGGCGGAAGCTCATCGGTGATGTGGTGAGCGACAAGATGGACAAGACGGTGGTCGTGAGCGTTGAGCGCCGGTTTCCCCATCCGCGTTACGGGCGGATCGTGAGGCGCCGGACGAAGGTCAAGGCCCACGACGAAAAGAACGCATGCCGGATCGGGGACAGGGTTCAGGTTGTCGAGTCCCGCCCGCTCTCCCGGGACAAGCGTTGGCGCGTGCTGTCGATTCTCCGAAAGGGAAGCCTGGCGGTCGCGGCCGGCCCCGGGCTGGAGGCATAGAGGTTCATGATTCAAACCCAGACGATGCTCGATGTGGCCGACAACTCCGGCGCCAAACGGGTCATGTGCATTCGGGTCCTCGGGGGATCGCGCCGGCGGTACGCCGGCCTGGGGGATACGATTGTGGTCACGATCAAGGAAGCGGCCCCGGCGGGGACGGCCAAGAAGGGGACCGTGGCCAAGGCGGTGATCGTTCGGGTGGCCAAGGCGACGCGCCGCAACGACGGGTCGTACATTCGCTTTGACGGAAACGCGGCCGTCCTGATCAACGCCCAGGGAGAGCCGATCGGGACGCGCATCTTCGGTCCCGTGGCCCGGGAGCTTCGCTGGAAGAACTTCATGAAGATCGTCTCGCTTGCGCCGGAGGTTCTGTAGGATGTCGGGGTTTTCATCAGGCGTGGCCCGGGCGCACGTGCGGAAGGACGACACCGTCCTCGTCCGACGGGGCCGCGACCGGGGGAAGACGGGGAAGGTCCTCACGGTCCTTCTGAAGACGGGCCAGGTGTTCGTGGAAAAGCTCAACCTGGTGAAACGGCACACGAAGCCGAACCCCCAGAACAAGCAGGGGGGAATCATCGAGAAAGAGGGGCCGATTGCTCTCTCGAACGTGATGCTCGTCTGCCCCAAGTGCAACAAGGCGGCGCGCTCCGGGAAGAAGGTCCTCGCGTCCGGCGGACGCGTACGGGTGTGCAAGAACTGCGGCGAGACGATCGATCGGGGTTGATGAGCGGGAAGGAACGAGAGAGATCATGGTCCGTCTGAGAGAACACTACGGAAAAGAGGTCGTCTCGGCCCTCATGAAGCGGTTCGGCTACACGAACCGGATGCAGGTGCCGCGGCTGGAGAAGATTATCCTCAACGTGGGACTGGGGGAAGCGACCCAGGACGCGAAGCTCCTCGACGCGGTGGTGAAGGAGATCGCCACGATCACGGGGCAGAGGCCCGTGGTGACGCGGGCGAAGAAATCAATCGCCGGATTCAAGCTCCGGGAGGGGATGCCCGTGGGATGCATGGTCACGCTTCGGCGGGAGCGGATGTACGAGTTCTTCGACCGGCTGGTGAACGCGGCTCTCCCGCAGATCCGGGACTTCAGAGGCATCTCGCCCAAGGCATTCGACGGCCGGGGGAACTACTCCCTGGGGATCCGGGAACAGTTCATCTTTCCGGAGATCGAGTACGACAAGGTGGAAAAGGTCCACGGGATGGACGTTGTCATCGTGACGACGGCGCGCACCAACGAGGAGGGCAAGACCCTGCTGTCCGAGATGGGGATGCCGTTCCGGAGTTGACGGTCCGCGAGGTCTTGACCGGGATGCCCAGCGTCCGGGATCGCAAGGCCGTGGACATCGAACTTCTTGACTGGGGAGGAGCCACGCGTGGCGAAGAAATCACTGATTGCGAAGGCCCAGCGGACGCCGAAGTTTCCGGTTCGGGCGTACCACCGTTGCCGGCTGTGCGGCCGCCCGCGGGCGTACCTTCGGAAGTTCGGAATGTGCCGGATCTGCTTCCGGTCCCATGCTCTGAAGGGAGACATCCCCGGCGTGATCAAGGCGAGTTGGTAGAACGCCCATGAGCATGACCGATCCGATTGCCGATATGTTGACCCGGATCCGCAACGCCGGGATGGCCAAAAAGGAAGACGTGGACATTCCCGCTTCGCGGCTCAAGGTAGAGATCGCCCGGATTCTCCAGGAGGAAGGGTACATCCGGTCGTACCGGATTCTCGACACTCCCCCGCAAGCGACGCTCAGCCTGACCCTCAAGTACAACTTGGAGGATCAGTTCGCGATCGCGGGGCTCCGCCGGGTGAGCAAGCCCGGACGCCGGGTTTACGTCAGCCGCCGGGAAATCCCCCGTGTCTTGGGGGGGCTCGGCATCTCGATTCTATCGACCCCGAGGGGAATGCGGACCGATGCGTCCGCCCGGAAGGAGAACCTCGGGGGCGAGCTTTTGTGCTACGTCTGGTAGGGGACGAAAGATGTCGCGAATCGGAAAAAAACCTGTCGCCATTCCCTCGGGAGTCTCGGCCGCGATCGCCCGAAGCCGGCTGACGGTCAAGGGCCCGAAGGGCGAGCTCTTCAGGGAGATTCCTACCCGGATCAGCGTGACGGTCGGGA
This sequence comes from Nitrospiria bacterium, assembly GCA_919903025.1. GTDB lineage: Bacteria > Nitrospirota > RBG-16-64-22 > RBG-16-64-22 > RBG-16-64-22 > RBG-16-64-22. The sequence continues at coordinate 8,667 of CAKKSE010000002.1, forward strand.
CGGGCGAGATCTCCGTCGGCCGCTCGGGCGACAGCAGGCTGGACCGGTCGCTCCACGGACTCACCCGAACGCTGATCTCCAACATGGTGACGGGCGTGACGGAAGGGTACCGCCGGGTGCTGGAGATCAACGGGGTCGGATTTCGCGCGGCCGTCTCGGGCCAGGCGATCAACCTGTCCCTGGGGTTTTCGCATCCGGTGAGCTTTCCGCTTCCCCCGGGAGTCAAGGCGGAGGTCGAGAAGAACACGGTGATCACCCTGTCCGGCATCGACAAGCAGGTCATCGGGCAGGCGGCGGCCAACCTCCGGGCCCTCAAGCCCCCCGAGCCGTACAAGGGAAAGGGAATCAAGTTCGCCGAGGAAGTTGTCCGGCGCAAGGAAGGCAAGACGGGGAAGAAGTAACCAGGCGGGAGCGGGACTGAACCGATGACAACGGATCGTGCAAGCGGGCGCCTGCGGCGCCACGAGAGAATTCGGAAGATCGTTCGCGGAACGACTGATCGTCCGCGGTTGAACGTGTTTAGGAGCAACCGCTACGTCTACGCCCAGATCATCGACGACCAGTCGGGACGGACGATCGCCGCGGCCTCTTCTCTGGAAGAGGGCGTCAAGGGAAGTCTCAACCGGCAGACGGCCGCGCGCGTGGGCGAACTTATCGCGAAGCGGGCGCTCGAGCAAAAGGTGCGGGCCGTAGTTTTCGACCGCGGGGGATTCATCTACCACGGGCGGGTCAAGGCGCTGGCAGACGCAGCCCGTGCCGGCGGACTGGAGTTCTAAATGCGCGAGGGAGCGAGACCGAATCGAATGGCAACCGAGAAGACCGGGGAACTGAAGGACAAGGTCGTGGCCATCAACCGCGTGGCTAAGGTCGTGAAGGGCGGGCGCCGGTTCAGTTTCTCGGCTCTCGTCGTCGTGGGCGATGGGAAGGGCGCCGTGGGTGTCGGCAAGGGGAAGGCGGCCGAAGTGCCCGAGGCGATCCGGAAGGCCGTCGAGCGCGCCAAGAAGGAGATCATCCGCATCCCCATCATCGGCTCGACCATCCCGCACGAGGTGATGGGACGGTTCGGGGCGGGGCAGGTCCTCCTCAAGCCGGCCCGGCCGGGAACGGGTCTCATCGCCGGCGGCGCCGTCCGAGCGGTGCTGGAAGTGGCCGGGATCCAGGATGTTCTCACCAAGTCGATCGGAAGCGGCAATCCTCACAACGCCGTGAAGGCGACGATCGAGGGGCTCAGGAGTCTTCGAAGCCCCGAAGAAGTGTCGTTGCTCAGGGGGAAGGTGGTCAAGATTCCGGTTACGAAGTGGGCGGGGTCATGAGCGGACCCCAGATCACGATCACGCTCGTCAGGAGCCTGATCGGCGTTCCCGACTCCCAGCGAAAGATCGTGAAGGGGTTGGGGCTCAGGCGGCCGTCGTCCCGCGTGGTGAGGCCCGATACGCCCGAAGTCCGGGGGATGATCCGCAAGGTGACGCACCTCGTCTCGGTTGAAGATCCTGGGGGGAAAGGATGAATCTGGGGGATCTGCGTCCGGCTAAGGGCGCCCGTCGCCGGGAGAAAAGGATCGGCTGCGGGCCTGGCTCCGGCCACGGGAAGACGTCGACGAAGGGGCACAAGGGGCAGAGCTCGCGCTCCGGCGGGACCAAGGGGCCCGGGTTCGAAGGAGGCCAGATGCCCCTCATCCGGCGCATTCCGAAGTTCGGCTTCACTCCTCCGGCCCGGGTCGTCTTCGAGGTCGTCAACCTCAAGGATCTTTCCGTCTTCGCGGCGAAGGAGACGGTGACGCCCGATCTCCTTCGGGAGCGGAGGATCTCCCGCACGAACCTTCCCGTGAAGATTCTCGGAGAAGGGGCGCTGGACAAGGCTCTCACCGTCCGCGCGCACCGGTTCAGCCAGTCCGCGATGCGGAAAATCAAGGAGGCGGGGGGATCCGTCGAGGTAATCGAGGGTGCTTGAGAGCCTGCAGAACATCGTCAAGATTCCCGAGCTTCGGCTTCGCGTTCTTTTCACGGTGATGATGCTCGCCGTCTACCGGATCGGGGGCCATATCCCGACGCCGGGGATCAACGGCGAGGAGCTTTCGAAATTCCTGACCCAGCAGGGCGGCGCCCTGATGGGGTTCTTTGACATCTTTTCGGGGGGGGCGCTATCCCGCGTGACGATCTTCGCGCTGGGGATCATGCCGTACATCAGCGCCTCGATCATCCTCCAGCTCCTGACGGTGGTCATCCCCGCCCTCCAGAAGCTGGCGAAGGAAGGGGAGGCGGGCCGGAAGAAGATCATCATGTATACCCGGTTCGGGACGATCGGCATCAGTCTGGTGCAGTCGTTCGGGATTGCCGTCGGGCTCGAGGGGCTCAACCAGGGGGCCTTCATTCAGCAGCCGGGTTGGAGCTTCCGCCTGATGACGATGATCACGCTGACTGCCGGGACCGCCTTCATCATGTGGCTGGGCGAGCAGATCACGGAGCGGGGGATCGGGAACGGGATCTCGCTCGTCATCTTCGCCGGGATCGTGGCCCAGTTTCCGAACGCCATCATCCAGACGGTCCAGCTCGTTCAGAGCGGCGAGCTGGCGTTCCTGGTCGTCCTCGGGCTGATCATCGTGATGGTGGCGGTCGTCGCGGCCATCATCTTCATCGAGCGGGGGCAGCGGCGTCTTCCGGTGCAGTACGCCAAGAGGGTCGTGGGGCGGAAGGTCTACGGGGGCCAGAGCACGCACATCCCTCTCAAGATCAACACGTCCGGCGTGATTCCGCCGATTTTCGCCTCCTCGATCATCATCCTGCCGGCGACGATGACCGGGTTCATCGACATCAAGTGGGTCCAGGACATCGCGGCGCTCCTGTCCCCCGGGTCGTGGCTCTATACGATGCTCTACGTGGCCCTGATCATCTTCTTCTGCTTCTTCTACACGGCCGTCGTCTTTAACCCGATCGACGTCGCGGAGAACATGAAGAAGCACGGAGGGTACGTTCCGGGCATCCGGCCGGGCAAACGGACGTCGGACTACATCTATTACGTTCTGACGCGGATCACGTTCGGGGGGGCGATCTATCTCTCGGTCGTGTGCGTGATTCCGGAGCTTTTCATCAAGTGGTTCAACGTCCCGTTCTACTTCGGCGGGACATCCCTGCTGATCGTGATCGGCGTGGGGCTCGACACGGTGAGCCAGATCGAGTCCCACATGCTCACGCGCCACTACGAGGGGTTCATGAAGAAGGGCCGCATCCGCGGCCGGGCGTAGGAAGGGGAGGCGGAGGTTTCCATGCGGATCATTCTGTTGGGCCCGCCGGGCGCGGGAAAAGGGACGCAGGCCAAGCGGCTGATGGACGCCGAGGGGATCCCCCAGATTTCGACGGGTGACATTCTCCGGAAAGCGGTGGCGGACCAGACCCCGCTGGGTCGGGAAGCGAAGAGCTATATGGACAGCGGCGGGCTGGTCCCCGACCAGGTCGTGATCGGCCTCATCCGCGAACGGATGGGGCAGTCGGACGCGGTGAAAGGCTTCATCCTGGACGGTTTTCCGCGGACGGTCCCGCAGGCCGAGGCGTTGGACAGCCTCCTGGTGGACCTGAAACGGCCGCTCTCGGCCGTGGCGGCCATCGACGTTGACCCGTCCGAGCTCGTGCTGCGGCTCTCGGGCCGGCGGGTCTGCCAGTCGTGCCAGGCGGCGTACCACGTTCAGTTCAACCCGCCTAAGCGGGAGGGTGTCTGCGATCGGTGCGGGGGCGCGCTCATCCAGCGGGACGACGACAAGGAGGCGACGATCCGGCGCCGGCTCGATGTCTACCGCGAGCAGACCGAGCCGCTCATCGCCTACTACAAGGGGAAGGGGCTGGTCCGGCTGGTAAACGGGATCGGGAACGTTGACGAGATCTCGAGCCGGCTCAGGGAGGCATTGGCCGGGGCCTAGCCGCCCATGATCATGCTCAAGACCCCCGTTGAGATCGAGAAGGTGGCGGCCGCGGCCCGGATCGTGGCGGATGTCCTCGAGTCCCTCCGGGAGCACGTTCGGCCGGGCGTCACCACGTCGGACCTCGACCGCCTGGCGGAGGAAGCGATCCTGCGCGAGGGGGGCAAGCCGGCGTTCAAGGGGTATCACGGATACCCGGCGACGCTTTGCACGTCGGTCAACGAGCAGGTGGTGCACTGCATTCCGCGCCGCGAAACGGTGCTCAAGGAGGGGGACATCGTGGGCCTGGATCTCGGCGTCTACCGGAACGGGTACTACGGGGACGCGGCGGTCACGCTTGCCGTGGGTCGGATCTCGGCGGAGGCCCAGCGCCTCCTGGACGTGACGGAAAGGGCCCTGTACGAGGGGATCCAGGCGGCCGTCCCGGGCAAGCGCGTGTCCGACATCTCCGCGGCCGTCCAGTCGTTCGCGGAGGCCCGCGGTTTCTCGGTCGTGACCGACTTCGTGGGGCATGGGATCGGCCGGGAACTGCACGAGGATCCGCAGGTTCCGAACTTCGGGACGCCGGGTCAGGGGCCGCGGCTCAAGCCGGGGATGGTTCTGGCGATCGAGCCGATGATCAACGCCGGGAAGGGCGAGACCAAGGTGCTCGGCGACCGCTGGACGGTGGTGACGGCGGATGGGTCTCTTTCAGCTCACTTCGAGCACACGGTGGCCGTGACGGACCAGGGTCCACGGATCCTGTCGGAGGGCCGCGGAAAGCGCCAGGCGTAATGGAAAAAGAAGAGGCGATCGAAGCACAGGGAACGGTGATTGAGCCGCTGCCCAACGCCATGTTCCGAGTGGAACTGGAGAACGGGCACCGGATCCTCGCCCACATTTCCGGCAAGATGCGGATGCACTACATCCGGATCCTCCCCGGGGACAAGGTCATCGTCGAGCTGTCGCCGTATGATCTGACGAGAGGGAGGATTACGTATAGATTCAAGTGAATAATTGTAAATTGGAAATTGGAAATTGAAAATTTCAAATCAGAAAACGGTGTGATGTTCGGTCCGTTTGGGGCCGTTTTGCAATTTACAATTTACAATTTACAATTTTCAATTTGATATCTCCTCGGGGGTTGGCATGAAGGTTCGTTCGTCGGTTCGGAAGGTTTGCGATAAGTGCAAGATCGTGAAGCGGCGCGGGGTCATGCGGGTGATCTGCGAGAACCCGCGCCACAAGCAGAGACAGGGGTAGGAGGAGCCCGTGGCGCGCATTGCCGGAGTGGATCTCCCGCGGGACAAGCGGGTCGAGGTGGGTCTCACGTACATTTACGGGATCGGGCGGTCGGCGGCGGTCAAGATCCTCGCGAAGTGCGGCGTGAGCCCCGATACGCGGGTCAAGAACCTCACCGAAGAGGAGGTTGTCAAGATCCGGGCGGCCCTGGAGAGCGAGCACAAGGTTGAAGGCGATCTCCGCCGGGAGCGGAGTCTCGCGGTGAAGCGCCTGATGGATATCGGATGCTACCGAGGGCTCCGGCATCGCCGGGGGCTGCCGGTTCGCGGGCAGCGGACGAAGACCAATGCCCGGACCCGCAAGGGACCGCGGCGGGCCGTTGCGGGCAAGAAGAAGACGCCGAGCAAGACCTGAGGCCGGGGATAACGGGCTAGCGAGGACCGAATGGTGACGCAGAAAAAAAAGGCCGGAAAGAAAGAAAAGAAGAACGTGGCGTCGGGCGTGGCGCACATCTACGCGTCATTCAACAACACGATCGTGACGATCACGGACCCGCATGGGAACACCCTCTCGTGGGCGACCGCCGGGAACCAGGGCTTCAAGGGATCGCGGAAGAGCACGCCGTACGCCGCCCAGATGGCGGCGGAAGCCTCAGCCCGGAAAGCGATGGAGCACGGTCTGAAGAGCGTGGAGGTTCACGTGAAAGGACCGGGCGCCGGACGCGAGTCGGCGGTCCGCGCCCTGCAGGCGGCCGGGCTCGAGATCAGCATGATCAAGGACGTGACCCCCGTCCCTCACAATGGCTGCCGTCCGCCCAAGCGGCGACGGGTCTAGGGGAGGTCTCAGCGTGGCGCGTTACATCGGATCGGTGTGCCGGCTCTGCCGGCGGGAGGGGGTCAAGCTCTTCCTGAAAGGGGACCGCTGCTTCAAGGACAAGTGCGCGATCGAACGGCGCAACTATGCGCCGGGTCAGCACGGACAGCGGCGGTCGAAGGTCTCGGACTACGGCGTTCAGCTCCGAGAGAAACAGAAAGTCCGCCGGGTGTACGGCGTGATGGAACGCCAGTTCCGGGGATATTTCGAGAAGGCCGAACGGAAGAAAGGAATCACCGGCGAGAACCTGCTCCGGATGCTGGAGCAGCGGCTGGACAACGTCGTCTACCGGCTGGGGTTCACGTTCTCCCGCAACGAAGCGCGGCAGTTCCTCCGGCACGGCCACATTGACGTGAACGGCCGGCGCGTGACGATTCCGTCGTTCCTGGTCTCGGCCGGGGATGTCGTTTCGATTAGGGAAAAGAGCCGTTCCCTGCCCCGCGTCATTGAAGCGATGGCGGCGGTTGACCGGAGGGAGATCCCGTCCTGGCTCGTCCTGGAGAAGGAGGCTTTCCGGGGGCGGGTCGCGAGCCTGCCGACTCGCGAGGACATCCAGATTCCGGTTCAGGAACAATTGATCGTTGAGCTGTATTCGAAATAGGCGACCCGGGACGAGTCCGCTTCTCGGGAGCGGATCCGGCGAGAGCCCAGGGAGGTCGTGATGGGAATTCGAGCGAAGGGATTTCAACTACCAAAGCGTCTGGTCTTCGACGAGGAGACGCGGACGGATCAGTACGCCAAGGCGACGGCGGAGCCGTTCGAGCGCGGCTTCGGGACGACGGTCGGCAACGCGCTTCGCCGCGTTCTGCTGTCGTCGCTGGAAGGGGCCGCGGTGACGTCCGTCAAGATCGACGGCGTCCTCCACGAGTTCTCAACCATTCCCGGCGTGACCGAGGATGTCGCCGACATCATCCTCAACCTCAAGGAACTCCGGCTGAAGATCCACGGGGACCGGAGCCGCACGCTCAAGGTGAACATGGACGGCCCCGGCGTCGTGAGGGCGCGCGACGTCGAGACCGACGCCGATACGGAGGTCCTTAATCCCGATCTGCAGATCGCCACGCTGGACAAGGGCGCCAAGCTCAGAATGGAGCTCACGGCGCGGCGGGGGCGGGGATACTTTCCGGCCGAGAAGAACAAAGATGCCGCACAGCCGATCGGCGTCATTCCGATCGACTCCATCTTCACGCCCGTGCACCGGGTCAACTTCCGGGTCGAGAACGCCCGCGTGGGGCAGGCCACCGACTACGACAAGCTGATCCTCGAGGTCTGGACGGATGGAAGCGTGACGGCGGAGGATGCGATCGCCCAGGCCGCCAAGATCCTGAAGGACCATCTTTCCATCTTTGTCCATTTCGAGGAGGAGGAAGAGGAGGAGGAAGCGCCGGTCCAGCCGGAGGAGGCGAAGATCAACGAGAACCTTCTCCGCAGCGTCAACGAGCTGGAGTTGTCCGTCCGGTCTTACAACTGCCTGAAGAACGCGAATATCCAGACCATCGGCGAGCTGGTTCAGAAGACGGAAGCGGAAATGCTCAAGACGAAGAACTTCGGCCGGAAATCGCTCAACGAGATCAAGGAGATCCTGGCCGAGATGGGCCTGTCGTTCGGCATGAAGGTGGACCTCCCTCCGCGCGCGGAGGTGGGCGTTTCGGCGGGCGTCAACGAATAGCGTTCTCCCCAAGGGGATACTCGATGCGACATCGAAAGGGAGGCCGGAAGTTCGGCCGCAATACGAAGCAGCGAAAAGCTCTCCTCAGATCTCTCGCCACGTCCTTTCTCGAGTCCGAGAGACTGGAGACCACGGTGGCGAAGGCCAAGGCCCTGCGGCCCGTGGCCGAGAAGCTGATCACGCTCGGAAAGAGGGGAGACTTGGCCGCCCGCCGGCTGGCGGCCGGCTATGTCCTGACGCCCAAGGCGGTCAAGCGTCTGTTTGACGATCTGGGCCCGCGCGTGAAGACGCGGCCGGGCGGCTATACCCGAATCCTCCGGACGGGAACGCGCTACGGAGATGCCGCGCCGATGGCCGTGATCGAGATGGTCGATAAGCCCGAGGCGAAGGCGGAGGCCGAATCCGCCGGCAAGAGCAAGGGCGAGAAGCCCCGCGGGAAAAAGACGACGCCCGTCCAGAGCGCGAAGACTCCGCGGAAGAGGAAGGAAAAGCCGGCGGCCTGAGGCCGGTTCCTTCGCGCGGGATGCCTCTTCCTCCCCCGCGCGCGCGCGAGCATTCGCGTTGACATCCCCCCAGGGAGCGATTATACTCCCGGCGCTT
>CAKKSE010000003.1 GCA_919903025.1 Nitrospiria bacterium
CGCGATCTTCTCCCTGTAGACCGGTGTGATGGCCCCGAACGGACACGACATGACGCACATCCAGCACCCCACGCACCGGTCGTAGTCGGTGACGACCCATCCCGATGTGTCCCGCGCCCGGCACCCGGTCAGGCAATAAACCATGCAGGGCGCCTCCTCGCAGTTGCGGCAGAGGAGGGGAACGAAGACCCCGTCGACCAGGCGGATCTCTATCCTCGGCACGACCGGCGTCTTCCATTTCTTGTGCTGGGGGGCGACCTCCGCCTTGCATGCCTCGACGCAGTCCAGACACCCGTTGCACCTCGCAGCGTCCACGAGGATGTCTCGGCGGAACTCGGCGGTCATCTCCGAGACCATCTCCTGGCGGGCCGAGAGCGGAATCGTGCTGACGGCGTCAGCGGCGGGAAGGGCCGGCGTCAGCGGAAAGACCGTGCCCGTCAGGAGTTCGCGCCGGGCCGCCTGCTTCCCGGCCTCCACGGGCGGGATCCTCTGGGCTCGTTTGCGTCCCGAGACCGCTCTCTTGGGGGGCTTCGTCTTCGCCGCCGCGGGCCTCTTGGAGGACGCATCCCTTTTCGCAACCTTCCGCTTCGCCAAACCCATCAAGCTCGCCCTTTCTCTTCCAGCGACAGCACGCCCCGAAGGACCATGGCCGCCCCCCGGTAGAACTCGGACCCCGACAGCTCCTCGACGTCCGCGCAAAACTTTCCCGCCCAGCGGACGAGATGATCGAAGAGAAGTCTCGACGCCAGCCCCTCCGCCCCTTCCCCCGATCCCTGCTTCCCGAGAAGGTGGGCCAGGCAGTCCAATTCGACGCTGACGTGGTCGGCCATCTCTTCCGCCGGGAGCTGGAACCCGCCCTGCCGGTAGATTTCCCGCGCGCGTTCGGCCCGGGCCCCGTTCATCTGCTGTTCGTGGGAATAGATCGACTCGTACGGCGGGATGAACGGCATGTACGAATCGTAAAAGAGGCGCGTGTATTTCGTCTGCAGGTGGTCGAGCACGTCCTCGGGATTCAAACCCTCGAACACGGCCAGAAGGGAAAGTCCTTCATCCACGGCCACGGCTTTCCCGAGGGCCGAGACCGCCCCGGCCGCTTCGCGGCGGAACGCGCCGGACGAGATGTCCCGCGCCAGCGGCTCGTCCGCGTACCGGAACGCGCGGGCGAGCGCCTTGTACAGGCCCGCGCGGACCGCGGGAGAAGGGTTTCCGGGAGCGAGGGAGGCCGGCGTCGCGGGGCCTTCCTCGAACGCGCGGGTGGTCATGGCCCGGACCCAGTACAGGCGGCCGTACTCGCGGGCGCTCTTCTTCCAGAAGTCGGCGTCCTTCTTCTCAGCGTAGATAAGATCGATCTCGTTCGGGTTGGTCTGGGTCAATCCAGCCTCTTTCCTGTTGGAGCAATCGTTGGATACGCCAAGCTATGGCGGGTCCAGTGACCCGCCCTACGAAACTCATCCGGTCGAGTGGCCGTAGGGCGGCACACCGTGCCCGCCCCTCCTTGTTGGTCGGGTGTTCATGAATAATGCAGGCTAGAAGTACGGCGTCGCCGGATAGTGCGCGATCTTGTTCTCGTCCAGGAGGGCGACGGCCTTCTCGTAGTCCTCCGGGACCACGTGGATCGTCCCATGGTAAGGCTCCACGGTCGAGACCGTGCGGACCCTGATCGCGAGACCCGCCCCCCGGATCAGGGCCTCCGCCTTGTCATGGTCGCCGTTCATGTAGGCCACCCGGATCGGCTTCGTGACGATCGTGCCGATATTCCCGCCAGTCTGAACCGCCATTCGAACTCCCCCCTTCCACAGCAAGATACCGAAGTGTTCACTCCTCCCCATTGAGGGGGGAGGAAAAAGGTGGGGGTGAAAACACCGGCCCTCGAAGCACCCCCATCCTAACCTTCCCCCATCAAGGGGGAAGGGCTTCCGTCAAAGAACCGTCTCTGTCTCCCCCGACCTCAACCGGCGGGAGCCGGGCCCTCTCAGCGTCCGACCGCCGCCGCTTCGACCTGCATTTCGACCGACTCGGCGATCCGCCGGGCATACCGTTCCCGCAGGACGCTCGCGTACTCGTTGATGTTCCCGAAGTAGAGGCAGTGGGTCGCGCACATCTGGGCGCAGGCCGGCCAGAGCCCCCGGTCCACCCTCTCCATGCAGTAGTTGCACTTCACGACCTTCTTCGTCTGCGGGTTGTACTGGGGCGATCCCCACGGGCAGGCCGTGATGCATGTCTTGCACCCGATGCAGGCCTTCTCGTCCACGAAAACGATCCCGTCCGCCCGCTTCTGCATCGCGCCCGTCGGGCAGGCGGAGACGCACGCCGCCGGATCGCAGTGGTGGCAGGAAAGGTAGACGAACTGCGACTTGAGCCGCCCGCCAACCACCTTCGGCCCGACCTGGATCATCCGGATGAGCCGCGGCCCGACGGGAAGGTTGTTCTCGAGCTTGCAGTGGACCTCGCAGGAGAAGCACATGATGCACCGCTCCGCGTCGTGGAACATGTGGTACATCGGCGTGTTCCCGCTTTCGAGCGTCGTCCGGGACTGCCGTCCCATCGCCGGGTAGGCGGCGTTGTCGCCCGCCTTCTTCGCCGCGAACCCTTCTTCCGCCTTGAACTCGTGCATCTCGAACCCTCCAGGACTTCTACGAAACGAATCAGATTCCGGCGAAAAGATCGGTCGACCGGCTGAACTCGATCAGGTTCCCCGGCTCGATCTCCTTCCCCTCGTACACGACCTTTTCCTTCTTCTTGTCGAACTTCGGCGCGCCGCCCTCCGCCACGCCGTTCACGTAGGCGCCCAGCTCCGTTTTCGTGTCGACGCCGTAGTCGGGAGACAGCTCGGTCACGAGGTTCCTGGCGATTTCCACCGCCCGAGCCTTGTCCGTCCCCTTCTTGTAGACGCACACGAGCTGGGCCTTGTACTCCGGCTGGTTGTAGACCGGGTCCTTGATGATGTCGTCGATCAGGAACGAGACGTTCCGGTTCGTGAGCCCGGGGACGAACGGCTGGTACTCGTCCGTGGAACAGCAGATCCAGACCTGCCGCGGGTCGGTCTCCTCCGTCACCCACGCGAACCCTTCGATTTCGGCCCGCTCGGACTCGACGATGACGCGGTCGCCGTCGGCGATCCCGAGCGCCTGCGCCATGATCGGGTGGACCTGGATGAATCGGTCCGGCTCCAGCTCGTCGCACCAAGGCCACCAGTGCCCCATCTCGTGGAACGATGAGACGATCCGGCCCGTGCAGAGGATGACCGGGTAGTTCGCGAACTCCTTGGGGTTGGAGACCGGCGTGTGCCCGCCCTCCCGGTGCTGGGGCACGTAGTCCCAGCCGAGGTCGCGGAGCGTGCTCGACGCGATCTCGAGCTTTCCGGAAGGGGTCGGGAACCGCTTGTCGGAGCCGGGGTAGTTCTCCCCCTCCTGGTACATGATCCACTTCCCGCGGAGCTTGGCCTCGGGCGTCTCGAACCGCATCGCGTCCTGCTCGGTGAAGACGGGCCACATGACGCCGCCCTTGGGCGTGGTGGCGGGATCGAGCGTCTTCTTCGTGGCCCCGGCCGTCATCGGCTCCTGGCGCAGGAAGAACTCCGTCCACTTGACCATGTCGGCGATCCAGGCGTTCCCCTTGCGCTCCTTCATCATCTCCTTCGGGAAATACTTCTCGAACTCCTCCTTCGTGAGGACCCGCTCAGCCAGCCCGACGACCACGTCGATGTCGTTCCGGCACTCCCAGTTCGGCTCGATCGACTGGTTATACCAGGCGAGCAGCCGGTTGTTCCCGTGGTGGACGAGACCCTCCCGCTCGAAGTGGGAGGTGATGGGGAAGGCCGCGTGCGCGTGGTGGTAGGTGAAGTTCGGGTGCCAGGAGTTGTGGATCGCAATATCGATGTTCTTCTTAAACGCCGCCGCGTACTTGTGGGTGTTCGGCATCTGGGCCAGCATGTTCCCATTCCACCAGACGGCGCGGATCGGGTAAGGCTTCTGCGTGAAGATCACGTTCGCAAGCCCGGCCGCCGAGACGTCCCCCATGTTCACGAGCTTGTCGGAGAGGATCGGCCGCTTGGGTTCCGGAAGCCCCTTGAGGTCGTTCCCCGGGTTGAGCGGCGGACGGCAGTTGTGCAGCCAGTTCCAGCCGCCGCCCGGGACGCCGATGCTCCCCGTCAGCGCGACGAGCGCGCCGTAACAGCGGTTGACGTTGTTGGAGTTGTACGTTTGTGCCGTTCCGAGCGTCCCCGTCACGGAGAACGGACGGTTGTTCCCGATGACGCGGGCCGCCCGGATGATCGTCTCCTTCGGGACCCAGGTGATCTTCTCCGCCCGCTCCGGCGGCATCTTGTCGATAAGCGGCCGCCACTCGTCGAGGCCGTGGACCCACTGGTCCACAAACTCCTTGTCGTACAGGCCCTCCTGGATCATCACGTGGATCATCGCCATGACGAGCGCCGCGTCGGTGTTCGGGCGGAGCCGGATGGCGATGTCGGCCTTGGCCATGGAGGGGTGGAAGCGGGGATCGACCCAGATCACCTTGCACCCCCGCTCCTTGGCGTTGAGGACCCAGTTGATCGTGATGACCTCGTTCGCCCCCATGTTGGAGCCGGCGACGAGGAGGGAGCGGGAGTTGACCCAGTCCATCGAGGGATTCGTAAGGCGGCCGTACTCCTTCGCCCCGAAGAAGTAGTGCATCGCCACGCCGGGGCTCTCCGTGCAGATGGGGCCCTGGCCGACGATGTTCGGCGTCCCGAAGACCTTCCCCAGGCGGGCGGCCGCCTCCTTCCAGCAGAAGTCCGATCGGCCGGTCCGCTGGATGTAGAGCGCCTCCGGACCGTACTCTTTCTTCACCTTGAGGAGCCGCTCGGCGGCGAAGTCGAGCGCCGCGTCCCACGAGGCGCGTTTGAACTCGTCGTTCAAGGTCTTCCGGACCATCGGGTACTTGAGGCGCAGGGGATTGTAGATGTGCTGGAACTGGCCCGACCCCTTGCAGCAGAGCGCGCCGTAATTGTTCGGGTTCTCCGGGTCCCCCTTGATGTCGACGACCTTGTTGTCCTTCACGTAGACGAGCATCCCGCACGTGGACTCGCACTGGTTGTTGCAGTGCGTCACGACGACCCTGTCGTACTCGCGAACCGACTCACCCGCGTACCTCAGCGACATTGACCACCTCTCCCGTTTTGTAGACGTTTCCAGCTTCAACCGGGCCGCACTATAGGGAGACGACCGAAGCGGGTCAAATTCATCTTTCAAATCAAATCATAACCCGCGTTTATTTTTCCAAATGTTATACGGGTATTTCGATCCTTGATGCCCGGAGAAGCCGCGCCCAGCCTGCCTCCCTCGCGGTCCTTCGTCGGCCGTCGAATCAGGCGTTTGCCGAGCCGCCCGCCCGCGAGGCGGCCGATTTTCCGCCCAAAACTTCGCCTTGATTTGACCCGGCCTCTCTGCTAGACTCCGCACGGTTTTTTTGCCTGAACGCGGACGAGTTGCCTTTCCCCAATCCAAAGACTCCAATACGATCGTTGGTTCCAGTCGTTTTGGTTCCGGTGGTTCCGGCAAGGAGGGAACGACATGCATACCGTCGAGTCTGTCGAGCGAATCTACTCCCGCTACTCGGGCATCTACGACCTTCTCTTTGGAAAGATCTTCCACTCGGGACGCGAGCAGGCGGTCGAGATGATGGACCTGTCCCTCGGCGACCGGGTGCTCGAGGTCGGAGTGGGAACGGGGCTGTCTCTCTCATTCTACCCGAGGAACTGCAAGGTGACCGGGATCGACATCTCGGAAGGGATGCTGTCGGAAGCCGAAAAGAAGGTGGCGGAAGAAGACCTCCGGCACGTCGCTCTCCAGAAGATGGACGCGCTCGACATGGAGTTTCCCGACGACACGTTCGACCGGGTCCTCGCAGCCTACGTCGTGACGACCGTTCCCGATCCGATCCGGCTCGTCCGCGAGATCAAGAGGGTCACGAAGCCGGGCGGCCGGTTCGTTCTCCTGAATCACTTTCAAAGCACGAACCCGGTGTTCGGACGGATCGAGCACGTCATTTCGCCGCTGACCAGGAGAGTCGGATTCCGGACGGACCTGGCGCTGGACGATTTCGCCCGAATGGCCGACCTCAGCGTTCGGCTGATCAAGTCGGTCAATCTGTTCGGCCACTGGAAGATGGTGGAGTGCGTGAATATCAAGTAACCGGCTGGAAGAGCCTGCTTTTAAAATCCACGAACTGGGACACGGTCGAATAGGATCTTCCCTTCCCCCCGAAGGACAAGGGAAACTTGACCTGAGTGCTCCCCTACTCAAGTGAGCGGAGGTGGCATGTGTCGGAAGCGATAGCGACAAACCGGACCATCCTGGTGGTGGGCGGCGGGATCAGCGGTCTCACGGCGGCCATCGAGGCGGCCGAAGCGGGCGCCGACGTCCTGCTCGTCGAGAGAAACCCCTACCTCGGCGGACGCGTGGCCCAGCTCAACAAGTACTTCCCGAAGCTCTGCCCTCCCTCCTGCGGGCTCGAGATCAACTTCCGCCGGATCAAGGCGAACCCCCGGATCAAGGTCTTCACGATGACGGAGGTCTCCGAGATCTCGGGGGATGAAGGAAACTTCCAGGTCGCGCTCAAGACCTCCCCCCGGTACGTGAACGAGCGCTGCACGGCCTGCGGCAAGTGCGCGGAGGCCTGCGAGGCCTCGATCGCCAACCCCTTCAATTTCGGCATGGACCGGATGAAGGCCGCCTACCTTCCCCACGACATGGCCTTCCCGCTCCGGTACGTCGTCGATCCTTCCGTCCTGGGAACGCCGGACCAGAAGAGGATCGTCGATTCGTGCGCGTACGGCGCCGTCGACTTCGACATGCAGGCGAGAAGCGTGACGCTCACCGTGGGATCGATCGTCTGGGCGACCGGGTGGGACCCTTACGATGCCGGGAACCTCCACGCGTACGGCTTCGGAGAGTTCCCCAACGTGATCACGAACATGATGATCGAGCGCCTCGCCGCCGTCGGGGGCCCCACGAAGGGCCGGATCGTCCGGCCGTCGGACGGCAAGGAGGCGAAGAACGTCGCCATCATCCACTGCGCCGGCTCACGCGACGAGTTTCACCTGCCGTTCTGCTCCAGGATCTGCTGTATGGCCGCCCTCAAGGAGGCCCAGTTCGTCCGCGAGCAGTATCCCGATTCGAAGGTCACCCTGTACTACATCGACATCCGGGCCCTCGACACGCTCGAAGACTTCTACGTCAAGGTTAAGAACGATCCCAACGTGACGTTCATCAAGTCCAAGGTCGCGACGATCCACCAGGACGAGGCGACGGGGGACCTGATCCTCCAGGGGGAGAACACCACGGCGAAAGAACGTTACCTGAACCGCCACGACCTGGTCGTCCTGGCCACGGGAATGAACCCGACCGTCGCCCGCGAGAAGGTCCCCGCCCAGGTGGAGACCGACCAGTACGGCTTCGTGGCCGCCGATTCCGGCCGGCCCGGCATTCATGCCGCGGGATGCACGCGGGGACCGCTCGACGTCGCCGCCGCCGTGCAGCAGAGCACCGCCGCGGCCCTCAAAGCGCTCCAGTCCATTTCCAGGAGGTAGTTTGATGGAGGAGAAAAAAACGGGGGTCTACCTTTGCTCGGGGTGCGGCATCGGCGAGGCGATGGACATCGCCAAGCTCGAAGCCCTCGCCGCCAAGGAGGGAAAGGCCCAGGTTGTCAGGACGCACGCGTTCCTCTGCGGTCCGGAGGGGGTCGATCTCATCAAGAAAGACACGGCCGGCGAGGGGATCAACGCCGTCGTGATCGGCGCCTGCTCCCCCCGCGTCAACACCGACGTCTTCGGCTTCGACCCCGTCCTCGTCGAGAGGGCCAACCTGCGGGAACACGTCGCCTGGTGCCAGCCGCCCAAGACCGAGGACACACAGCTTCTCGCCCATGACTACCTGCGGATGAGTCTCGTCCGGATGCAGAAGACGGACGCGCCCGCCCCCTACCTCTCCGAGAACTTCGCGAGGAGCGTCCTCGTCATCGGAGGCGGGATCACGGGCATGACGGCCGCTCTGGAGGCGGCGGAAGCCGGCACTGACGTCGTCCTGGTCGAGAAATCCCCGGCCCTCGGCGGCAACGCCGCCAAGCTCCACAAGGGGACGCCCACGCGCGCGCCCTACCGCGAGCCGGAGGACACCGGCGTGCGCGAGACAATCCGGCGGGTCATGGAACATCCGCGGATCAAGGTCCACACCGGGGCCGAGGTGGCGAAGACGCAGGGAGGCCCCTGCCTCTTCGACGTCACCATCCAGAAGGGGTCCGAGACGATCGAGGAGCGGATCGGCGCGATCGTGATGGCCACGGGCGCGAAGCCGTACGATCCGGCCAAGCTCGGAGACCTGGGGTACGGCCTTTCCCCCGACGTCATCACGATGGAAACCTACGAGGCGATGGCCCAGAAGGGAAAGATCGTCCGCCCGTCGGACGGGAAGGAAGTCCAGCGCGCGGCATTCGTCCTCTGCGCCGGGTCGCGGGACGAGAAGCATCTCCCGTACTGCTCCGCGTATTGCTGCGGCGCCGCCATGAAACAGGCCGTCTACCTCCGTCAGCAGAACAAGGACGCGTCGATCTATCTCGTCTACGACGAGATCCGGACGCCCGGCCAACTTGAGGAATTCTACCGCCGCGTCCAGCAGGACGGCGGAATGTTCATCAAGGGCAAGGTCTCCGGCGTCAAGGAAGAAGCGGGCAAGCGGCTCTCCCTTGAAGTCACCGAAGCCCTCCTGGGAAGCTCACCCGCCGTCATCGGCGACCTGGACATCGTTGTCCTGGCCACGGGGCTCGTCCCCAACGCCGGCGGCGACAACGGCGGGGTCCTCCGCCTCGAGTACCGCCAGGGCCCGGAGCTCCCGACTCACAAGTACGGCTTCCCCGACTCCCATTTCATCTGTTTCCCGTACGAGACGCGGAGAACCGGGATCTATACGGCCGGAACGGTCCGGCGTCCGATGGGGATCGCCGCCGCCCGAGAAGACGCGGCCGGCGCCGCCCTCAAGGCCATCCAGGCGATCGAGATGACCACGCGGGGAGGGGCGGTCCACCCGCGCGCGGGCGACCTCACGTACCCCGAGTTCGCCATGCAAGGATGCACGCAGTGCAAGCGGTGCACGGAGGAATGTCCCTTCGGCGCCATCAACGAGGATGAAAAATCCAATCCGATCCTCGTCGCCACCCGTTGCCGGCGTTGCGGAACGTGCATGGGCGCCTGCCCCCAGCGGATCATCTCGTTCAAGAACTACTCCGTGGATATGATCGGATCGATGCTCAAGTCGATCGACGTTCCCGCCGAGGAAGAGGAAAAGCCCCGGATCCTCGTGTTTGCGTGCGAGAACGACGCCTACCCGGCCCTCGACATGGCCGGCATCAACCGGATCCCGATGAATCCGCACGTGCGGATCATTCCGGTCCGGTGCCTCGGCTCGGTCAACCTCGTCTGGATCTCCGACGCCATGTCCAAGGGATTCGACGGCGTCATGCTCATGGGCTGCCGGCACGGCGACGACTACCAGTGTCACTTCATCAAGGGAAGCGAGATCGCGAGCGTCCGCCTGTCAAAGATATCCGAAACGCTCTCCCGGATGGCCCTCGAGGCGGACCGGGTCCGGCAGGAGGCGATCTCGATCATGGACTTCCGGCGGGCTCCGGAAATCCTGAGCGCGTTCGCCGAATCGCTTCAGGCGTTCGGCCCCAATCCGATGAAAGGCTTCTGAGGGACCGGATCGCCCGCCGCGCGAGGGTCCGGAAGACAACCAGAGGAGGAATGCGAATGGCGAACGCCGCGGAGTCCAGTCCGGGCACGGTGGCCTACGATCCCGGGTTCGCCCGGGACGTCTTCAGCCGTGTGAAGACCGCCGACCGGGTCTATCTGTGCATGCAGTGCGGAGTCTGCTCGGGGTCATGCCCGCTCACGCCGCTCTTTCCCGACTTTTCCCCTCGGGTCTTCATCTACCTGACGCAGACGGGGAACCTCGGCGAGCTCCGCCGCCGCGCGCACCTCATCGACAAGTGCCTGGGGTGCTACACCTGCTCCCAGCGCTGCCCGCGCGACGTGAACCCCGCAGAGGTCGTGGAGGCGCTCTCTCACGTCGTCCCCAAGTACTTCCCCGAGGCGGTCAACAAGCACGAGGCGGCCATCACCCAGGAGTACGTCGATCAGATCATCGGGACCGGACGGCTCAACCTCGCCCGCCTACACGTCATGTCCCTCCTCAAGACCGGGCGGTTCCTGGAGCTCCTCGCGCCGGCCGAAGCCAAGCAGGGATTCAAGCAGTTCATCACCGGCCGGATGTTCAAGCTGATGCAGTTGGGCAGCCCCAGGGCCTGGCGCTCCGGGCTCAAGGGCGCCCTGACCCAGATCAAGGAGAGGCGCGCGAAGGAGGTGGCGGCGGCATGAAGAAAGTGGCCTATTATCCGGGATGCGCCCTCAAGACGATCGACCGGGCGTACGACGAGACTTCCAGGTATGTCGCGGAATCTCTGGGATTCAAGCTGGAGGAAATCAGCGACTACAACTGCTGCGGAATCGGAGAGCTCAAGAGCCAGGGGGAAGCCGGCCTGATGCTCCCCGCCCGAAACCTGATGCTGGCCAAGGAGCAGTTCGCCGCCAAGGACCTCGTGATGTCCTGCTCCGTCTGCTACCACGAGCTCGCCCGGGCCAACGCCATCCTGAACAAGAGGGCGGACGAGAAGGAGAAGGTGAACGATCTTCTCCGGACGGGTGGCGGTTCAGGCTACGAGGGGGACGTCGAGCCCCGCCACATCATCGAGTACTTCTTCAACGAGGTCGGCATCGCGGGCGTGAAGGCCAGGGTCAAGAAACCGCTCACCGGCCTCAAGGTGGCCCCCTACTACGGCTGTCTCTACTCGCGCCCGTCGGTCTACACGGGGACGGCCCGGAACCCGCGGATGGACGACGCCGAGCGCCCTCGTTTCATGCACGCGCTTCTGGAGGCTTGCGGCGCCGAGACGGTCTCGTACGGAAACGAGACGTCCTGTTGCGGCGGCCGATCCCTGATCCAGGACGAAGACACCTCCTTCCGGCTGATCTACGACACGCTCTCCAAGGCCAAGTCAGCCGGGGCCGACGTCGTCGCCCTCATCTGCCCCAAGTGCGCCGGCGGCCTCGACATCATGCAGGAGAACGTCCTCCGCTCAGCCGAGAAACGGGAATCCGGAGCGGGCAAGAAGGGGCACATCCCCATCGTGTACGCGACCCAGCTCATCGGCCTCGCCTTCGGCGCGAGCGCCGGCGAGATGAAGCTCGGCGACATGGAGACCGGCGCCGCCTCGGTTCTCTCCTCAAAAGTCCGTTAGGAACGAGCGGAGGAGACCGGAAGACGCACTGACCTCGCCTGAGACGAGGCTTTTGTTGCCATCCAGCCAACGACAACGGTCACCGGCGCCCCGTCGGTGGTTGGCAGCTTGCGTTCGTGAATGTTCAGAACTTCCGTAAGCCTCCAATGCCCCCCTCCAACGGGCCGGATGAGCACCGCATTCGCGGCCGTTCCATCAGGCCCAATGTGCCGCCGCTTCGCGGCGACACGTCGTTCTGCTTCAACCGCCGGCGCAACCAGTCGTTTGCAAGCAGTTGTTAAGTTATTGGCGTCTCCGTTCGCCTTTATCGGGGGTCCTGTCTGTGTGTTGTTCAAGCCATTCCAGCGCGGCGCGAATACTTCCAGTGGCCAGGGCAACGCTAGTATCCGCCGCACCATAATAGAGGCGGAGGGTGTCGCCATCGGGGGCGATGGTGTAGCCGCACGGAAAGACGACGTTGTCCACATCACCCCGCCGCTCGTAGGGTTCTTCCGGGCCAAAGATCCACTCGTTGCTGCGTTTCAGGCAACGCTCCGGTGTGTGCAAATCAAACAGCGCTAGTCCTAGTCGGTAAAGGCAGCCGGCCGCCGTCTGCCGCACGCCGTGGTAGAGCACCAGCCAACCCTTCGGGGTTTCAATGGGCGGGGGCGAGAGGCCGATTTTATTCGCATCCCACCATGCGCCCCGCCGGGCTTCCAGCATCAGCTTGTGACTGCCCCAGTGCCGCAGGTCGGGCGAATAGGACATCCACATGTGTGCGCCAGGAGCGCTCACTGGGCGATGGATCATCGCCCAATAGCCGCCTATCCGATGAGGAAACAGGGCCGCATCCTTATCTTCCGGCGGCATGATCATCCCATAACGCTCAAAGGACTGGAAATCTTCCGTGAGCGCCAGGGCCACGCCCGGGCCGCTGCTGGTGTAAGCAGTATAAACGATGGCATACTTGCCTAGTTCGGCGACGTAGGTGATGCGTGGGTCTTCAATGCCCCACAGCTCTTCAGGGAAGTGCTCCGGATCGGCCAAGATGGTGGGCCGGGGGTCAATCTGCCAGCCATCCACACCATTGGCGGAGCGGGCAATACACAAGTGGGAATGCCCGCGCCGATCTTCCACGCGGCACAAGAGCAGGGTTGATCCATCGGCCAGCAACGTGGCGCCGGGGTTAAACACGCTGCTGGCCGGATAGGACCAGTCGGCGGCGGTCAAGATAGGATTGTGCTGATAACGGCGAAAGAGTTCGGGGTGTTGATTGTTCATTAAGATCGTGCCTCCACAGATTGAAGGGTATTCTCAGCCAGGCGCAGCTCAAGCAAAGCCTGGAGAAAGGCCAGCGTCGACTCCGCGCCCTGATTCTCGTTCGGGCGGTCGGGATGGAGGCCGTCCCGGCAGCCACCCGTGGTCGGGTCGTAAACCGGGAGGTTCAAGTCGTTGCGCCCAAGAAACCACTCAAAGGCGCGTTGGGCTTCTTTGCGCCAGCGTTTGTCTCCCGTGCTCCGATAGGCTTCGAGGCAGGCGGAGATCATGGTTTGCGCCTCTACCGGCTGTTGATCGAAGCGGGCTCGTTTCCCGCCGCGCCGATAGAAGCCGTTTGTTCCGATGGGGACAAAATGTCCCCTAGCCTCGTCAGCGCGCTGCAATTCGGCCAGCCAGCCGAGCGACTCCAGCCCCGCTTCAGTCATGGCGTTATTGGGAATCCACTGGCCGCACATGAGCATGGCCTGCGGCAGCGCGGCGTTGCAATAGCTCAGCCCGTCTTCATACCATCGCCATTTGTCCGAGCGGTTGCTTTGATACGACACCAGCAATCGCCCAGCCAATTCATCCCGGATCTGGCTGGCCCTGCGGTCACCCTCAAAACGCCGCAGATACTCGTGGATGCCGATAAGGGTGAAGGCCCAGGCCCGGGGGCTGGTCGTTTCCAGAATGGCGGGCAAGACTTGCTCGAACAGCCAGCCGGCCATGCTCTGGAGGGCAGGCATGTTAGAGCGGCCCAACACGGTGCCCAAGGCCCACAAGGTCCGGCCGTTACTGTCCTCTGAGCCGCTTTCTTCCAGCCAATTGCGCTGGTAATCCATAAAATTGCGAAAGCGGCCAGTCTTAGCGTTAAATGCATAGCCGATAAAAGCTAGATAACGGGAAGCCATGGCTAATGCTTCGCCGTGGCCCAATTCCAATTCCGCCAAGTGCGTGCTCACGATCAGGGCCCGGGCGTTGTCGTCGACGCTATAGCCCTCGTGATAATTGGGCACGATGAAACTGGCGTGTTGAATCATCCCGGTGCCGTCCATCATGTGGTGTAAATGATCGAGTTTGAGAGGCGGCAGTTCGCCCGGACGTTGGTCAAGCGGTTTGACCGCGAACCCGGAAGGGATGAAATGCCGGCGTTCGGAGCGGGCCCGCTCAAAACTCGCCATATAGCGCTGCGCCACCTGCGGCCAGATCATGGCCCGCCCAAACAGATAGGCCCGCTTGCGCATGGCGTGGCGCTTGGATTCGTGGTCCAACAGGTCAATCACCTGCCCAGCCAACGCCGCCGGATCGTGGAAGGGCACCAGCACGCCCCGCTCTTCGGCCAGCATCTCT
Organism: Nitrospiria bacterium; assembly: GCA_919903025.1. Lineage (GTDB taxonomy): Bacteria > Nitrospirota > RBG-16-64-22 > RBG-16-64-22 > RBG-16-64-22 > RBG-16-64-22. The sequence goes on from CAKKSE010000003.1 coordinate 13,918, forward strand.
TCCGCATACCAGTACGGCGTCGAAATGACGGCTTTGCCCGCGCCCAATGTGTAGGCCAGAGTGCCGGAGGTAATCTGGGCCGGGTTGAGGTAGGGTGTAATGTAAATGTCCGCCGCGCTGATGAACTCATTGAGTTCCTCCAGGCAGACAAAGCGGTTGTAGAAGATCACCTGGCCGGCCACGCCCTGCTCCTTGGCCATCCGTTGCAGCGACAACCGGTATGTTTCACCCTCCTGGCGCAAAACGTGGGGATGGGTGGCCCCGACAATGATGTACACCACGTTGGGATATCGCGCCACAATGGCAGGCAGGGCGGTAATAACATTTTCGATGCCTTTGTTGGCCGAGAGCAAACCGAAGCTGAGCAAAACCATTTTGCCCTCTACTCCAAACATGTCTTTGCGATAACTCGGGTCCACAAAGGGGACATCCGGGATGCCGTGGGGGATCAGATCGATCTTCTCCGGCAGCACTCCATAGACCTCGCACAAGAATTTCGCGCCGCGCTCGCTCATGACCACCAGCCGATCAGACAGCGCCGCAACTTCTTTCAACACCCGCCGCTGATCGGGGTCGGGGGCGTTCAGAATGGTGTGCAAGGTCGTGACGATGGGCATGCGCAATTCACGCAAGAGGGCCAGGATGTGACTGCCCGCCCGCCCGCCGAAGATGCCATACTCGTGCTGTAAACACACCAGATCTACGTTGTTGATGTTCAGGAAGTCGGCGGCGCGGAGATAAGAGTCAATATCTTTTTCCGCCAGTTCAAAGCGAACGCGGGGCGGATAGGCGTAGCCGGCCTCGATGTCGTTGACGGGCACGGCAATGCATGATGTTCCAGCGTATTCGGCAGCAATGGCTTCACACAAATCGGCGGTGAACGTGGCGATGCCGCACTGGCGCGGCAAATAGTTGCCGATGAAGCCAATGCGGTTGATGATTGAAGCGCTTGAGCGATGATCCATGACGAACCTCTTTTCTGGCAACCACGATCTACGCGCATGCGGCGGCAAAGAACGTGCTGGAATGAGCAGTCCGCTGGACCGGTCATGAGGGATTCTCAGGCCCAGCAGAGAGTCCGTCCGATGGCCCTCGAACAGCCGCCGGGCCTACTTGAACGCGTCGACGTAGTCGCGCGCGAATTGGCGGAAGTCGATCGGAGGCTTCCTTGTCACCTGCTCGACGGTCGGAAGGACGGCCGAGGTCGCGCCCGCCCGGTGCAGTTGATAGAGCTCCATGAGCACGTCGATCAGCCACTCCGGGATCTGGGCGTTCTTCATCCGCTGGCGGGCGGTCTCGTCCGGAACGTCCACGTACCGGATCGCTCTTCCCGTGACCTCGGATAGGATCTCCGACACCCGCGTGTTCGACAGCGCTTCAGGACCGGTGATCGTATAGGCCTTCCCCTCGTGCCCCTTCCGTGTTAGGGCCGCCACGGCGACCGCGGCGACGTCACGCGTATCGATGAGGCTCACCTTCCCGTCCCCAACCGGCAGGTAGAAGGCGTCTTTGTTCTTGATGGAGTCGCCGAAGAAGACCGCATATGTCTGCATGAAGGAGTTCGGCCGGAGAAACGTGTAGGCGATGCCTGAATCCTCGATCGCCTTCTCGACCTCCCTGTGCCACCGCCCCAGTGTGATTCCGGGCGCGGCATCGGCCCCCATCCCGGAGAGCCGGACGATCCGCTTCACGCCCGCCTTTCTGGCCTCCTCGACGAGCGTCTCTCCCATTCGGACCATGTGGGGAACGAGCGGCGTGAGCAGAAAGACGCTGGAGATCCCATCGAAGACCGCGCGCATCGACCCCGGCTCTCCGAAGTCGGCCTCGAAGACCTCCGTCCCGGCCTTCTTGAGCGCCTCGATGCTGTTCCGGGAGTGGGCCACCGTCCGGACCGGCACTCCCGCGGCCAGCAGTTGGCGGACGACGTGCGTGCCGACGTTTCCCGTCGGCCCGGTCACCAGGATCTTTTCTTCCATGACGAATCCCTCTTCGCTCTCGGCCTCAGGAATCGCGGGGCTCTGCGGATGCGTCGTTCCTCCGGTCTCGATCGGCCGCCGCCTCAGGCTTGAGATTCACCCCCCGATCTCCATACAAGACCCCCCGGAGCCATTCGAAACCGAATTCCAGCAGTTCCAGGTCGTCATTCCTCATCTTCTCGATCCTCTCGGCCGGGACGTCGTAGGCCGACAGGAACCGGCTCTCGAAGACGAAGCGCCGGAAACTCTCGACGTTCGAGCTGACCATGAAGAAGAGCTGGAGGGCCTTCGGGGAGAGCTCTGCCGTTGGACCCAGCGATTTTTTCCGGAGGATGATCTCCATCCACCCCCGGTTCCGCTCATCGTAGAGATCGAGCCCCTGGTCGGCCCGCCACTCGGCGACCGTCCACTCCCGGGACTCCGCAAATCCCTTGCAGTGGTCCTCCCGGACCATGAAGTAGAACTCCTCCTTGTCGGGCACGTCCTGCTTCTTGAGAAAGACCATGCCGACCGGGTAGTAGCGGCAGGTCGCGGGACGGTCCTCGTAGACCCGGCATCCCTCCGCGGTCACGAACGGGCACGGAGACCCGTCCTCCTCGCGCATCTTGAGCCGCACGACCGGAAGCATTGTCTTTTCCAGGATTTCGACGTCGGTGTGGGCGTGCAGAAACTCGTCGGCCGTGAGCCCCAGGCGCTTCTTCATCCTGAGAATGTCGTACGGCGTCAGGATGATATCGATCCCCCGACAGCACTGGGTGAAGCAGGAAAGCCCCTTGTGGCAGGCGAACTTGAACCGGCTCTCGGGAACGAGCTTGACCGGGTCAATCTGGCTGGACGGTGTCGGGATTTCCATTCTTCGTTTCCTCAATGAGAACGCGGGCCAAGCCCCGCGGCCCCAGACGGTCCTAGGCTACCACAGGCCGGGGAACGGATGACAAAAAAGAAAGGGGCGGTCCGCAAACTCGCGGACCGCCCCGCGTGCCTCAGGCCAAAGGCCTGCCGATCGTCAGGACTTCGGCACCAAGTCGATGTGCGGAACCTTCTTGCAGGTCCACTCGCCGGTCTTGGGATCGATCCGGGAGTTGACGAAGCACTTCCAGTTCTCCTCGTCGAGCTTCGGGTACGTGGCATTGTACGTGAAGCCCGGGTACCGTGTCTCCTTGCGGAACTGGGTGTGCCGCAGGTGGGCCTCCGCCGTCACGATCCGGTGGTAGTTCTCCCACGCCCGGAGAAGCTCGTGGAGATCGGACGCCGCCATCTTCTTCGAATCCTCCTTGAGCATCGTGAGGAGCTCAAGGCCGCGCTCCAGCATCTTCTCGCTGGTCACGTACCAGGTGGCGACGCCGGCCACGTACTCGTCCATGATCTTCTGCAGGCGGGCCTGCAGCATCTTCGGCCGGATGTAGTTCGGGTTGATGTCCGGCGCCGTGGTGAGGTTGTTGTTCGCCAGCCAGTTGCGGACGGGCAGGTAGATCTCCTCAGCCAGCTCCGCCGTGCTCTTGGCGAGCGACGGCTTGTAGTCCTTGTGGTCCAGGGCGAACTTGATCATCGCCTTGGCCGCGATCCTCCCCTCGGCGTGCGAGCCGGAGGAGAACTTGTGGCCGGAGGCGCCGACGCCGTCGCCCGCCGTGAAGAGGCCGTTGACCGTCGTCATGCTCCGGTAGCCCCACTGCCATTCCTTCGGGGCGATGTCCTCCGGACCGGAGACCCAGATCCCGGCACAGCCGGAGTGGGACCCGAGGAGGTACGGCTCGGTCGGCATCAGCTCGGAAGGCGTCTTCTCCGGCGCGATGTTCATGCCGGCCCAGAGTCCCGCCTGGCCGATACACATGTCGAGGAAGTCTTCCCAAGCCTCGGCTTCCAGGTGCTTGACCTGCTTCGCGTCCATCGTCTTCGAAAGGTTCGCCATGGCCGTCGGCGTGTCCATGTAGATGGGTCCGCGGCCTTCCTTCATCTCGTGCATCATCATGTGGTTGCGAAGACACGTGGCCGGGACCTTGGACTGCCCGTACGGCGGATACGCGTCGAGCATGGCCTTGTTCTTGGTCATGTAGTCCTCTCCGAGGGCGTTCGCCGCCTTGGCCTTGAAGAGGAGGAACCACGCGCCGACCGGGCCGTAACCGTCCTTGAACCGGGCGGGAACGAACCGGTTTTCCATCATCGTCAGCTCGGCGCCCACTTCGGCCGCCATGGCGTACGTGGAGCCGGCGTTCCACACCGGGTACCAGGCGCGCCCCATCCCCTCGGCCACGGACCGGGTCCGGAAGACGTTGACCGCCCCGCCGCAGACGTTGAGCATGGCCTTGGCCTTGAAGACGTACAGCTTGTGCTCGCGGGTCGAGAAGCCGACGGCCGCGGCGATCTGGTTGTCGTTCTTGGCGTCGAGGACGAGCTTCACGATGAAGACGCGCTCGTAGATGTTCTCCATCCCGAGGGCCTTCTTGGCGGCTTCGGCCACGATGACCTTGTACGACTCGCCGTTGATCATGATCTGCCAACGGCCGGACCGGACCGGCTTACCGCCGTCCTTGAGCGACTTCCCTTCGTCGCCAGGCTGCTTCCAGACCGGAAGGCCCCACTCCTCGAAGAGTTGGACCGAATCGTCCACGTGACGGCCGACGTCGTAGACGAGGTCGTCGCGGGTGATCCCCATCAGGTCGTTGGCCACCATCTTGACGTAGTCCGCGGGGTCGTTCTCCCCGAGGTACGTGTTGATGGCCGAGAGCCCCTGGGCCACGGCGCCGCTCCGGTCGAGCGCCGCCTTGTCCACGAGCGTGATCTTCATGTCCTTGGGCGCCCAGCGCTTTGCCTCGACCGCCGCGCCGCAGGCCGCCATGCCGCCGCCGATGATCAGAAGGTCGGTCTCGACCTCGACGACCTCGGGGTTTCCAAACGTTCCCTTTTCTGCCATGATATTCCTCCTTCTCGCCTACTTCTTGAGGGTGGGGAGCGTCTTGCCCGCGTGCGTGAAGAAGCCGGGCTTCGTCAGGTCTTCGAGCTTCGGCTCGGGCTTTCCCTTGTAGGGATCGACGGATCCCTCGGCCGTGGTCCGCGTGGGGAACTTGAACCGCTTGACCTGGCCGTTGCGGAACTTGACGGTCCACATGATGGAGTCGGACCCGCGGAGAGGAATCACCTCCCCGCCCATCGGGACGATGTCGGCATACGCCCGGACCCCGATCGCCTGCTGGGGACAGATCTTGACGCAGGAGTAGCACTCCCAGCACTGCTCGGGCTCCTGGTTGTACGCCTTCATCCTTGCCTTGTCGAGCATCATCAGGTCGTGCGGGCAGATGTACATGCAGGCCGTCTTATCCTGCCCCTTGCACCCGTCACACTTCTCCGTGTACACAAAACTTGGCATCGTTTCCTCCTTAAGAATTCCCGGCGCTGGCCACCCGCCGCCGGGGCGTTTAGAAACAGCCGATCGGGTTCCCTTTCACCTCCCTTCCTGACAGACGAACGATTTCGCGCCGCGCCCGCCTAGGCGCCGGCTTCCGTATGCTTGTGGAGCTTGATCTCGACCTTCTCCTCGAGAGAGTCGTAGTACGCCTTCAGGATCTCGACGACCTCGGGCCGGCTGAACTCGGGCGGGACCGCCTCCCCCTCCGACATCATCTTCCGGAGCTTCGTCCCGGAAAGGAGGACCCTGTCGTCCTTGCCGTGCGGGCAGGTCTTCATCGAGGCCATCCCGTCGCACTTGTAGCAGAAGAAGGTCCAGTCGATCTTGAGCGGCTGGATTTCCAGGGAGTGCCGGGGAATCTCGTCGAAGATCTTCTGGGCGTCGAACGGGCCGTAGTAGTCGCCCACGCCCGCGTGATCGCGGCCGATAATGAGGTGGGAGCATCCGAAGTTCTGGCGGAAAAGAGCGTGGAGGAGCGCCTCCCGGGGCCCGGCGTACCGCATGTCCATCGGGTACCCGGAGACGACGCAGGTGTCCTTGACGAAATAGCCCTCAACGAGCTTGTTGATGGCCCGCGAGCGGACGTCGGCGGGAATGTCTCCCGGCTTGAGCTTGCCCAGGATCTGGTGGATGAGGACGCCGTCCAGTGTTTCGATGGCGATCTTGACCAAGTGCTCGTGGGAGCGGTGCATCGGGTTCCGCGTCTGGAACGCGGCCACTTGGCTCCACCCCTTCTCTTCGAAGAGGGCCCGCGTCTCGGCGGGGCGCATGTAGATGCCGGGGTAGGTCTCGGGGAAGTGCCCCTCGGAGAGGACCTTGACCGATCCGGCGATGTTCACCTCTTCCTGCTTCATGACGAGGGCGACGCCGGGGTGGGCGGGATCGTTCGTCCGGAAGACCGACTTGCACTCGTGGGCCTTGTCGATCTTGTAGGTCTCGCGGACGGTCAGGATCCCCATCGTCTCGCCCGACTCCTCGTCCACGAGAGCGACGTCCTCGCCTTTCTTGAGGCTCTTCGCCTGCCCCTCGGTCGTGGAGAGCGTGATGGGGATCGGCCAGAAGACGCCGTTCGCCATCTTGTAGTCGTCGCAGACGCCCTTCCAGTCGTCGTACCCAATGAAGCCGTCGAGGGGCGTGAAGGCGCCGATGCCCATCATGATGAGGTCGGCCGTTTCGCGGGACGTCATCTTGACTTGGGCGAGCGACTTGGCCCGCTCCCGCTCCCCCTTCAGCTCGGCGCCCGAGAGGAGCAGGGGCTTGAGTTTGTCACTGCCGTGAGGCGGAACCAGTCTCGACATTGTTTCCTCCCTGTTTGGTGCGTGGGCCGCCGCGCGCGCGGCAGACCTGTCAGCGAAGCCCGGGACCAGGTCAGCGGCTTCGCGCCGGGGAACCGACCATGCCCGCCAGATGAGACTTGAGTAACCGGAGCGCCCGTCCGCGGTGGCTCAGGGCGTCCTTCTCTTCCCCGGCCATCTCCGCGAAGGTTCGGGCGCGCCCGACCGGATAGAAGACTGGATCGTACCCGAACCCGTTCTCGCCCCGGGGCTCCTCCCCGATTCGCCCTTCCACTCGACCGAAGAAGGTCTCGGCCCTTCCATCCGGAAAGGCCAGGGCGATACAGCAAACGAACCTTGCGGCCCGGCGTCCGCCGGGGACGCCCCGCAACTCCGCAAGAAGCTTCTCGCGGTTCTTCCGGTCATCCGCGCCGGGACCGGCCCAGCGGGCCGAGAAAACGCCCGGGGCGCCGCCCAGGGCGTCCACCTCGAGCCCCGAATCGTCCGCCACGGCGGCCAGCCCCGTATGCGCGGCAACGATCCGCGCCTTCTTGACCGCGTTTCCTTCGAAGGTCTCCTGGTCCTCGACGACGTCCGGACAGTCCGGGAATTCGTCGAGAGAGCGAAGCGTCAGGCCGCTCTGCGCCAGGATCCTGCCGAATTCCTCGACTTTCTTTCTGTTCCTGGTAGCGAGGACGATCTCCAGACTCTGCCCCCGAGAAAAGCCTTGCCCTCGCAAGGAACGGAGCGCGAAACAGGGTCTCCCGTTCCAAGCCCCGGGCGCGCACATGCCGACTCAGCGCAAGGCGCCGGCTCTCGACGATGGGAGCGGACCGCAACCGCAGGAAACGAGCTGTCAGGACAGCATGGTTGAGCCGAGACGCCAGAGCCGAAGCGAGGGGGGACCTTTCTCGCGGCCCAAATGAATACCACGTTGGGGCGGCTGGGTCAATGAAAAAGAGGAGGGTTTCTTAACGAAAGCACGCGATTTGCATAGCCAATCGGCGGATTGATTTCTCTTATGGGATCGGTCCGATCTATTCGGCTGACTTCGGCTCTTCTTCGGGGTAGAATTGTCTTCCAACATGATGGAAAACTTGGCCAATTTCCTCTTCGAAGCGGGAATGCTCAAGCGGACCCCCCGGTCGGGGTTCCAGTTCCTGGGCTCCGGGGCGGAATCCGTCGCGGAGCACATCTTTCGGGCAGCCTACATCGGGTACGCCCTGGGCAAGATCACGCCCGGCGCGAACGTAGATCGGCTCGTCCAGCTCTGTCTCTTTCACGACCTCCCCGAAGCCCGGACGGGCGATCTCAACTACGTCAACAAGAAGTATGTCGTGTCCAACGAAGAAAAGGCCGTCGCCGACCTCGCCGAAACTCTCCCCTTCGGCGGAGAGATCAAAGCGTTCATCGATGAGTACAACGCCTGTCAGACCGTCGAAGCCCGTCTCGCCCATGACGCGGACCAGATCGAGATGATCCTCGCCCTCAAGGAGTACAAGGATCTCGGGAACAAGTACGCTGACGAGTGGCTGGCTTTTTCCATGAAGCGCCTCCTCACCGACACGGCCCGGACCCTGGCGGAGTCGATCCTGGAAACCGACTCGTCGCTCTGGTGGTTCAAGGACAAGAGCGATTGGTGGATCAAGGGGCCGGAACGAGGTTGACGGATCGTACGCAATATGGTACGAGTACATCCGGAGGTCGATCCATGACGACACTAACCGCAAGCAGAGCCCGGGCCAAGCTGTACAAGCTCCTGGACGAGACGGCATCCTCGCACCAACCGATCCAGATCACCGGAAGAAGAACAAACGCCGTCCTGATCTCCGAGGATGACTGGCGGGCGATCCAGGAAACGCTTTATCTCGTCTCAATCCCAAGGATGCGCGAATCAATCCAAAAGGGTTTGGAAACCCCGGCGAGAAAATGCGCCAAGTCTCTCCGCTGGTAGGCTGGACGCTGGTCTTCACGAAGCAGGCGCAGAAAGACGCAAAGCATCTCTCGGCCGCCGGGCTTCGCCCGAAGGCCCAGGCCCTGCTCGATATCCTTTCAAAGAACCCGTTCCAGAGCCCGCCGCCGTTTGAAAAGCTCGTCGGAGACCTGGAGGGCGCCTATTCACGCCGGGTCAATATCCAGCATCGCTTGGTCTATCAGGTCCTGCCCGAAATCCGAACCGTCAAAGTGATCCGGATGTGGACGCACTACGAATAAAGCTCTATCGAGACCGACTCATCGCTCTGGCGGGTGCGCCGGTGAAAGAAGCAGGAAGAATTCGGGTTGACAAGGTTTCACCCGTTTGAATAGGCTTGTCTTGGTGATCCAGCGGTCTCCCGGCCCATCAAGGACCTGGAAAGGCGCTGAACCATCGGGAGTTCCCTCGGCCAAAGAAGGGATGGATCAGGAATGTCCGTCCTCAATCGGGTAAAAGAGAAGCGCCTGTCCACGCGCGTTCTCTTGTCGGTCCCCGTCGCTGTTGAGTCTCCTCCAGGTCTGGGCCAAGAGCGCCCGCCTCCCCAATCTTGCACGTCGATCGACGTGAGCGACCGGGGAATCGGCCTCGAGTGCCCGTCCCTCATCGCCCTCTCCGACTGCGTCCTCATCCTGAAGATTTCGGGGAACGACGGGATCTCGCTCCCCGGCCGGCTTTGTTGGTCCGCCCGCGACCCCAAGACGAGCGCCTACCGGTACGGGTTTTCGTTCGCGGGTGAAGACGGACCCGAAAAAGCGAAGCTCAGGCAGCATCTCGCGGATCTTCTTCTCGACAGAAGCCGGATCAGCGGCTGGAAGGTCCCGGCGACCATCCAAAGCGATCTGATCTCGTTCGCGAGCCGGCGGGGCAGAAGGATCGTCGCGTTCTACGACCATCCGGCCGGGGAGATCTACAAGCCCGACACGCCGTTCGTCGTCATCCCCCCCGCGTACGGAGAACACAAGACGGCCGCTCTCCTTCCAGCCTACACGTTCGCCGCGAACGGCTTCCACGTCCTGCGCTACGACACGACCGACAGCGTCGGGGAAAGCGACGGGAGTATCCTCGACTTCACGCTTTCCCAGCACGAGGAAGACCTCCACGCCGCACTCGACTATGTCGAGAACTCCTTCCAGGCTTACCCGATCATCGTCTGCGCGGCGAGCCTCGGCGCCCGGTCCGCCCTCAAGGCCGCAAGCTGCGACCCCCGCATCCGGGCGTTGGCTCTGCTCGTACCGGTCGTGGACCTGCAAACCACGCTGACGGCTGTCCACTTGGAAGATCTCGTCGATCGCCACCTGCGGGGGCAGGACTACGGAACCATGAACGTTCTTGGCCACTCGGTCAGATCCGACCATTTCCTTGGTAATTCCATCGCGTTCAATTTCCATAATCTGCAAACGACCCTCGAAGACAGTCGAGCGATCCAGGTCCCCGTGCACGTCATTGCGGGATTGAGGGACGCATGGGTTTCTCTCGATTCTGTCAAGTTGGCCCTGGAGAGCACTTCTTCGGAATGCAAGACCCTGTTTCTGCTGGATCAATCCATGCACAGGTTGGAGGAGAATCCGAAGGACCTTTCCGCTGCGTTTCAGCATCTCGTTGAGCAAGCACATCAAAGCCTGCTCCCAAACGTCCCTCTCACTTTTCAATCACCGTCCCTGCGGGAAGTTGTGACACAGCGAAGGATCGAAAAAGACCGGATGAGATTGCACATGCACAAGAGAGCGGAGGACGAAAAGGAATTCTGGAGGTCCTATCTGTCCGATTTCACGCTCATCCGGCAGGTCGAAGACTATCAACAATTGGCAAGCGACGTTGTCGAGATGATCGGCCCCCCCGCGGGGCCGATGATTCTCCTGGACGCAGGATGCGGCTCGGGCAATCTTGCCTTCTTCTTCCTCTCAGGGAGGCGCCCTCTTTCTCTTTACATCGGAATCGATTTCGTGCACGAAGCCCTCCTGGCGGCCATGAAAACGATCAAGACCCTGGAGCCAAAACGCAGACTGGGCGGAGAACCGGCGTCGGGTTCTTACACCTTCATCCAAGGTAACCTTGACACCCCGCTCCCGCTCCGCTCCGGCACGGCCGATCAGATCGTCTGCAATCTCGTCCTCTCGTATCTCAACGATCCGCTCGGCCTGCTGAGGGAATTCGTAAGAGTCCTCAAGCCCGATGGGCGGATGGTGATCAGCACGCTGAAACCGATGGCGGACTGCTCCCAGATATACCGGAATGTCGCGGAGAAAGCCCGGAGTCGCGAACAGATCAACCAGGCGCGAACACTGCTGAATAACGCCGGAGGAATTGCCGTCAAGGAAACCCACGGCCTCTACCGCTTCTTCTCACAACTAGAGCTGGAAGCTCTGCTCGAAGCATCGGGCGCGGTCCCCTTGTCATCGAAGATCTCCCTCGGAAACCAAGCCATCCTCATTGCCGCCGTGAAGGCCTGAGAAAATGAGTTTCTTTGCAGTCACTGCTCTCGTCAATGCGGTCATCAATACTTTCCTCGCAATATTCGTCCTCGCCCAGAAGCCGGATGACCCAAAACACCGCACTTATGCCGCCTACTGCATCAGTCTTTCTTTCTGGAGCGGTTTCTACTTCCTCTGGCTGACGGCCGAGAGCTTGCCGCAAGTCCTTCTCTTTGCCAGATTGATGATGGCCGGGGCTATCCTGATCCCGGTTCTCCACTATCATCATGTCGCCACTCTTCTTGAACCTCCCAGGCACCATGCAAAACTGCTCGCCTTGGGTTATGCCCTCGCGGTTTTCTTCTTGCTCCTGGATCCGACTACATTCTTCATTCAAGGCACGCACCCGACTTCCGTTACCCCCTACTGGCCGACGCCTGGAACTTTCTTCGCGCTCTACCTTGTCTACTTCTTCGCATACCTGACCCTATCGACGGTCATCATGTTCATGCGGCGAAAGAGGGCCACGGGCGTTGGAAGAACCCAACTGGAGTACATTCTGGTCTCAACGGTCGTGGGGTATATCGGCGGAAGCACGAACTTTCCCCTCTGGTACGACATATCCATTCCCCCGTACGGGAACATCCTCGTTCCACTCGTGACGGCCGCAAACGGCTACATCCTCATCCGGTACCGCCTCCTGGATGTCCACACGATCGTGAAGAGAGGGCTCGCATACGGCGCCACGCTCCTTCTTGTCCTCTTGCCGCTCTTCGGAATCGCGCTGTTTGCGCAGAGACGCTTCTTCGGCGCAATCGACCTCGGCTTCTCGGCCATCCTTCTCGCGGCGTTCGCGCTCATCGCTGTCGCATTCTACCGCCTCAAGGCGAAGATCGAGTCGGCGGTCTCCCGGTCCTTCTTCGCGTCGAGCCTCGAGGTAACCCGATCCCTGACGGAGCTCGCGCGCGCCGTCGTCCAGATGCTCGACCTGAAAGAGATCGGCCAGAAGCTCGCCGCCACGATCGCAACGGCCACGGGCGCGAAGTCGTGCGTGCTGTTCATCGAGGATTCCGCCGGCTACTTCCGGCGGTCGGCGGCCCACCCTCCCGCCCATCTCTCGCCCAACGACGGAGGAATCTCGCGCGAGCACGCCATCTGCCAGGTCCTGAAAACCAACCCCGTCATCCTTCGCGAAGAGGTGCCGGGGCTCCGTCTTCAGGAGGCCGCCGGTTCGGTGGAGGGCTTTTTCGCGGCGGATGACTTCGCCCTTCTCCTTGCGTTCCGGGAGCCTTCGAACAAGGAGAACGGGCGGCTGATCGGGTTCTGCGGCATCGGCCAGAAGGAATCCCGGCGGCCGTACACGGCCGACGAGCTCAAGTACTTGGGGACTCTCGCGTCACAGGCCGCTGTCGCCATGGAGAACGCGAGGCTCCACGAGTTCCACCTGGACGCCCAGAAACAGTTGGAGCGGATCAACCGGCTCAAGGGGATCGAAGACGTGGTGTCGGGATTGTCGCACGAGATCCGCAATCCCCTGACGAGCATCAAGATGTTCCTCCAGCTCCTGCCGCAGATCAGGACCCAGGAGGACTTCGTCCGGAAGTACTATCAGGCCGCCATCCGGGAAATGGCCCGCATCGAGCGGCTGATCACGGAGCTGATAAACCTGAGCAGGCCCAAGCCGCCGCGGCTTCGAAAACAACCGCTCAACACGATCATCGAGAGCGTCGTCGTCCTCACGAAGCCCGCGTGCCGAGAAAAGGGGATTGAACTCCAGACGGAATTGGACGCGTCCCTGCCCCACATTCCGCTGGACGAGGACAAGATCCGGCAGGTTCTGCTCAATCTCATCCTGAACGCCGTCGAAGCCATCGAGGGGAGCGGAAGGATCACGGTCGCCACGCGGCTCATCGTGTCGGAGAACGTTCCGCTCGCCCGCTTGACCATCGCCGACACGGGGAAAGGAATACGTGCCGATCAGATCGAACGGATCTTCACGCCGTTCTACACGACGAAAACAAGGGACGAGGACCGGAAGGGGACGGGGCTGGGCCTCTCGATCGCCCACCGCCTCATCTTGGAGCACTCCGGAAGCATCACGGTCGAGAGCCTCCCGGGAAAGGGAACGACGTTCGTGATCACGCTCCCGGTCCGCGTGCCTCCGCCGGCCGAGCGGCACGAGGAGGAAGCCGGCGCAACTCTCGCGGACGAGAAATAGTCCCCTCACAAGGGAGGAATTACCCCTCTTTGGAAAAGAGGGGGCAGGGGAGATTCTGCAAGAACGTGTCTAT
>CAKKSE010000004.1 GCA_919903025.1 Nitrospiria bacterium
GACGAGATTTCGAGCTTCTTCATGATGCTTGTGCGATGCGTCCCAACGGTCTTGGGCGAGAGGCAGAGGATGTCGGCAATCTGCTCGACCGACTTGCACTCCGCCAGGAGGCGAAAGACCTCGAACTCCCGCCCGGACAGCGCGTCGAAGATGCCCCCTTTGCCCATCATCCGGCTGATCGCCGACTTCCGGGCGACCTCGGAGCTCAAGTACTTCTCTCCGCGAACCACGGCCCGCACCGCGTCGCCCAGCTCGGCCGGGGCGCACCGCTTCGAGAGGTACCCGCGCGCCCCCGCCTGAATGAGGCGGGAGGGATACGGTTCCTCTTCGTAGGCGCTCAGGATCAGGATGCGGGCGGCGGAATCGACGGCAAGAAGCCTTGCCGTCGCCTCCAGCCCTCCCATTCCCTCCGGCATCGACACATCGAGGACGACGACGTCGGGGCGGACCTCCGCATAGACCTTGAGCGCCTCCTCCCCGTCCGCCGCCTCTCCCACGACGCGGATGTCGGGCGAGTCCTCGAGCAGTCGGCGGAAGCCGGTTCGGACGATCGCGTGATCGTCCACCAGCATGACCCCGATCGTCCGCGTCTGTACCATCAGGCGCCCGCCCTTTCCATAGCCGGGGAGACGGGCAGTGCCGCGTGAACGGACGTCCCCTTCCCGGGCCCGCTCAAGAGGCGGAACTCCCCGCCCAGCGTCTCGACCCGCTCCCGGATCCCGATGAGTCCGAGGCCGCGCGTCGCCGCCGAAGGCGGGATCCCCCGGCCGTTGTCCTCGATCACGAGCTCCACCGTCTCGCCCTTGGCCGTCCCGCCCGGGGTTCGCTCGAGACTTATCGTGACATGGTCCGCGCCCGAATGCTTGGCGATATTCGTCAGACACTCCTGAAGGATCCTGTAGACCGCGATCTTGACCGAGTCCTCCAGTACGTTCACTTCCCCGCCGAACGAGATCGTGAAATCAACGCCCGTTTTCTTGAGCGGAGAGGTCTCCACCATCGCCCTGAGCGCGTCCATGAGGCCGAGGTCGTCGAGGGCGCTCGGCCTCAGCCGCCGGCTGATTCGCTGGACGGCGTCGTAGACGCCGCCCGTTATCGACACGATATCCCGCAGAGCCTCCGTGTACTTTGGCTGGCACCCGGGACAATTGGCTAGAATCATCCGGGCGTTCGTCATGATCGCCGTCAGCGCCTGCCCCAGATCGTCGTGAATCTCCTGCGCGAGGCGCTTCCTTTCCTCCTCCTGGACGTGCAGCAATTGCCGGAGAAGCGCCCGGTTCTGCTGATAGAGCGCCGCCCGTTCCTCCTCGTCGCCTTTCCGCTGGGTGATGTCGCGCGTGACGACGATGCTGGCCGGCCGGCCCCGCCAAGTGGTCCTCGCGACCGTCACCTCGACGGGGATGTAGTGCCCGTCCTTGTGCCGCAGGATCGTTTCGTACATGCCCGGCGCGCTCTCCCCCGCGAGCCTCTTCCGGAACCGCTCCACGATCTTGGAAACCTCGTCCGGTTTGAGGACTTCACGCGGCGTGAGCGACAGGAGTTCCTCCACGGTATAGCCGATCATCTCCGCCGCGAGGCGGTTCGCGAAGACGTGGACGCCCGGCTCGACCGCGACGATGATGCTGTCGTTCGCGTTGTCGGCCAGGGCGCGGA
>CAKKSE010000005.1:0-2892 GCA_919903025.1 Nitrospiria bacterium
GCGGGGTTGGCTTTGCCGCCGCTCTTCTTCATCACCTGGCCGACGAAGAAGCCGAAGAGCTTTTCCTTGCCGCCGCGGTAAGCGGCGAGCTCGTTCGGGTTGTCCGCCAGGACCTGCTCGACGACCCGCTCGATCTCGCCCGCGTCCGAGACCTGGACGAGACCCTTCTCCTTCACGACCCCGGCCGCGTCCTTTCCGGACTTGAACATCTCCTCGAAGACCGCCTTCGCGATCTTGCCGCTGATCGTCCCGTCCTCGACGAGATCGAGCATCCCCGCCAGGCGCTCCGGTGTCACGGGCGAGGCGGCGATCTCCTTTCCGGCCTCGTTGAGGAAGCGGGTCAAGTCGCCCATGATCCAGTTCGCCGCTGACTTGGGCCGGCCCGAGAGGCGGGAGGTCTCCTCGAAGTAGTCCGCCACGGCCCGTTCCTCCGAGAGGAACGCGGCGTCGTATTCCGAAAGGCCGTACTCGCGCACGAACCGCTCGCGCTTCGCGTCCGGAAGCTCGGGCAGATCCCGCGCCCAGGCGTCGACCCGCGCCCGATCGAGAATGAGCGGGACAAGGTCCGGCTCGGGGAAGTAGCGGTAGTCGTGCGCCTCCTCCTTGCTTCGCATCGAGACCGTGACGCCCCGGGCTGAGTCGAAGAGGCGCGTCTCCTGGACGACCCGTCCGCCTTCCTCGACGACGGCGATCTGCCGCTCGATCTCGCAGGCGATCGCCTGCTTCACGAACCGGAACGAGTTCACGTTCTTGATCTCAGCCTTCGTGCCGAGCACGTCCGACCCCCGCGGCCGGACGGAGACGTTCGCGTCGCACCGGAACGAGCCTTCCTCCATGTTCCCGTCGCACACGTTCAGGTACCGCAGCGTGTTCCGGACCTTCTTCAGATACGCCACGGCTTCTTCCGGGGTCCGGAGTTCCGGCTCGCTCACGATCTCCATCAGCGGAACGCCCGCGCGGTTCAAGTCCACCCGCGAGACATCGGCGCTCCCCTCGTGGATGTTCTTGCCGGCGTCCTCCTCCAGGTGGATCCTGTGCAGGAGGACCTTCCTGGCCTCTCCATCGACGACGATCTCGACGCGGCCGCCCTCGCAAACCGGCGACTCGTACTGGGAGATCTGGTACCCCTTGGGAAGGTCCGGGTAGAAGTAATTCTTCCGGGCGAAGCGGCTCACGGGCGCGATCGTCGAGTGGAACGCGAGACCAGTCTTGACGATGTATTCGACGGCCTTCCGGTTCAACACGGGAAGGACGCCGGGGAGGCCGAGGCAGACGGGACAGGTCTGGGTATTGGGAGGGGCGCCGAAACGGTTCGCGCAACCGCAGAAGTTCTTCGACTCCGTGAGGAGCTGGGCGTGGACCTCGAGGCCGATGACGGCTTCGTACTTCGAACCGGCGCTCATGGCCCGGCTCCTTCCTTGGCGCACGGCGGTTTCGCTTTGTGCCATTCGGTCGACTGCTCGTAGGCGTGGGCCGCGCGAAGCAAGGTCGGCTCGTCGAACGCCTTGGACAGAAGCTGAAGGCCGATCGGGAGGTTTCCCGAGGAGAAACCGCACGGGAGGGAGATCCCTGGAATCCCCGCGAGATTCACGGAGATCGTGAAGATGTCGGAGAGGTACATCTGGAGCGGGTCGGCCGTCTTCTCGCCGACCTTGAACGCGGGGGTCGGGGCCGTGGGCGTCGCGATCACGTCCACGTTCTCAAACGCCCGGTCGAAGTCCTGCTTGATGAGCGTCCGGACCTGCTGGCCCTTTCTGTAATATGCGTCGTAGTACCCGGCGGAGAGGGCGTAGGTCCCGAGCATGATCCGCCTCTTAACCTCCGCGCCGAACCCTTCCGCCCGGCTCTTCATGTACATGTCGAGGAGGTCGGAGGGGCGGCCGGCCCTGTAGGCGTACTTCACGCCGTCGTACCGCGCGAGGTTGGACGAGGCCTCGGATGTCGCCAGGATGTAATAGACGGCGACGGCGTAAGGCGTGTACGGGAGAGACACCTCGCGGATGTCCGCGCCGAGACGGCGAAGGACATCCACGGCGTCCCGCACGGCCTTCTCCACCTCCGGGTCCATCCCTGAGATGAAGTACTCCTTTGGGATGCCGATCCGGAGGCCCCGAACGTCTCCCGTCAGCGCCGCGGCGTGGCTCGGGACCGGAATGTCGGCCGACGTCGAATCGGCCGGGTCTTTTCCCGAGATGGCGTCCAGGATCAGGGCCGCGTCGCGCACGTCCTTCGCCAGCGGCCCGATCTGGTCCAGAGAGGAGGCGAACGCGACCAGTCCGTACCGGGAGACGCGCCCGTACGTGGGCTTGAGTCCGACGATCCCGCAACAGGCGGCCGGCTGGCGGATCGAGCCGCCCGTGTCGCTTCCGAGCGCAACGGCGCACATGTCGGCCGAGACAGCGGCCGCCGAGCCGCCCGACGATCCGCCGGGGATCCTTTCCGTGTCCCAGGGGTTCCGGGTGATCTGAAAGGCGGAGTTCTCCGTGGACGACCCCATGGCGAACTCGTCCAGGTTTGTCTTGCCGACGAAGACGGCGCCGGCCTTGTCGAGCGCGGAGACGACCGTGGCGTCGTACGGGGGCACGAAGTTCCCGAGGATCCTCGATGCGCAGGTCGTCCGCGTCCCCCGGGTGCAGAGGTTGTCCTTGAGGGCGACGGGGATTCCCGTGAGCGGACCGGCTTGCCCGCGCGCGATCCGCTCGTCGGCCGAGGCCGCCTGCTTCCGGGCAGTCTCTTCCATGAGGGTAAGGAAAGCTCGGATGGCGGGATCGACCGCGCGGATGCGCGAGAACGCCGCGTCCAGAATCTCCACGGCCTTGACCTCCTTCTTGCGAAGAAGGTCCGAGAGCGCGTGAGCGGTGAGATGAGTCAAACCAGACAATGCGTATCTCC
>CAKKSE010000005.1:2992-7673 GCA_919903025.1 Nitrospiria bacterium
AGAGCCGGCCGCGGCGGGCGATCCGGTTCTTCTCGTCCACGACGATGATCGTCGGCTTGAACTTCTTGAGTTCTTCTTCCTGGTAGAGCTCGTAGCAGAAGATGACGATCCGGTCTCCCTTCTGCCCCTTGCGGGCGGTCGGGCCGTTAAGGCAGATTTGGCCCGCGCCTTTCCGTCCCGGGATCACGTAGGTTTCGAACCGCTCGCCGTTGTTCAGGTTCGAGATCATCACCTGCTCGTACGGCAGGATCCCGGCGGCGTCCATGAGCGACCGGTCCACCGTGATGCTCCCTTCGTAGTTCAGGTCGGCGTCCGTGACCGTCGCCCGGTGGATCTTTGACCTCAGCATGATTCGGTACATGATCTCTCCTCGGTTCTCATTCGATGATCTTCGGCACCCGGAAGAACTCGCCGTCGGCGTCGGGGGCGTTGGCGAGCGCCTCCTCTCTCGGGAGGGAAGGGCGCGCGATGTCGTCCCGCATGACGTTCGAGACGGGAATGACGTGGGACGTCGGCTCGACGTCCTTCGTGTCCAGCTCCGAGAGCTGAGCGACGTACTCGAGGATCTTGTCGAGTTGTTCGGTCGTCTGCCCCGCCTCCTCCTCCGTGAGAGCGAGCCGGGCTAGGCGCGCCGCGTGATCGACCTCTTTCCGCGTGATCTTCATCCGGCTGGCTCCAGGGGGGCGTACTTGAGAGAGAGCTTCTTTGTGCCGACGCGGGAGAACGCGACCGTCACCTTGCGGTTCTCGCCTTCTCCCTCGAACGACCGGACGACGCCCAGGCCGAAGGTCGGATGGGACACCGGCTTTCCGACGGGGAAGGGATCGTCTTCCGGGTCGGAGAGCGCGAAAGAGGCGGCGGGGTCCGCGGAGGCGGCCCGCGTCCGCTCCGCGCGACCCGCGGGCGCGTGGAGGCTGATCCGCTCCAGCAAGTCCTCCGGGATCTCGTCCAGGAAGCGCGAAGGGAGGTTCCACTGCGTGGAGCCGTAGATGCGGCGGCTCTCGGCGTACGAGAGATGGAGCTTTTCCATCGCCCGCGTGATGGCGACGTAGCAGAGGCGGCGCTCTTCTTCGAGGTCTTGGGGCGAGTCGGACGACCGGGAGTGCGGAAAGATCCCCTCCTCCATCCCCGTGACGAAGACGACCGGGAACTCGAGCCCCTTCGCATTGTGCATCGTCATGAGCGTCACCGCCCTCCCGTCAGTTCCGGCCTGCTCCAGGTCCGTGACCAGGGCGACCTGGTCGAGGAATCCCGTGAGCGAGGGTTCGGGCGTCTCCGCCTCGTACTCCATGACGGCCGTGACGAGCTCCTTCAGGTTCTCGACGCGCATCTGCGTTTCGAGGCTCTTGTCGGACTCGAGCTCCTTCAGGTAGCCGGTCTCCTCCAGGACGCGGCGGAGGATCTCGGAGGGGGGAAGGCCCCCGGCCGCTTCGCGGAGCGCGGCGAGGAGCTTCGCGAATGCCTCGATCTTGCCGCGCGGGGCGGGGGAGAGGGACGCGACGCAGGACGGATCGCCCAGGGCGCGGCCGAGCGATCCCGCGTGGGCCGCCTCCAGCCGGGCGAGCGTGGCCGGGCCGATACCGCGGGCCGGAACGTTGATCACGCGCTTGAGCGCGAGGTCGTCGTCGGGATTGGCGATCAGCCGGAGGTAGGCGATCACGTCCTTGATCTCTTTCCGGTCGTAGAATCTGAGTCCTCCGACGATCCGGTACGGAAGGCCGCCGTTGCGGAACGTCTCCTCGAAGACGCGCGACTGGGCGTTCGTCCGATAGAGGACGACGCAGTCCGAAGTCGTGCCGCCTTCCCCGACGTGGTGCTGGACTGACCGGGCCACGAAGAGGGCCTCCATCCGCTCATCCGGGGCGGCGACGCAGGCGATCCGCTCGCCGCGGCTCCGGGCCGTCCAGAGCGATTTGGCTTTCCGCGCCGTGTTGTTCCGGACGACGGCCGTGGCGGCGTCGAGGATCTGCTGAGTGGAGCGGTAGTTCTGGTCGAGCGTGACGACGACGGCCTCGGGATAGTCGCGCTCGAACGAGAGGATGTTGGAGAGGTCCGCCCCGCGGAACCGGTAGATCGACTGGTCGTCGTCTCCCACGACGCAGAGGTTCCGGTGGCCGGCCGCGAGCGCCCGGACGAGCCGGTACTGCGCGTGGTTCGTGTCCTGGTACTCGTCGACCAGGATGTGGCGGAAGCGGTCCTGGTATTGCGCGAGAACGTCGGGGCGCGACTCGAACAGCCGGACGGCCGTCATGAGGAGATCGTCGAAATCGAGGGCCTGGATGGTCGAGAGGTGCCGCTGGTACATGTCATAGACGCGGGCCGCCTTCGCGTCCAGGCCGAACGACTGCGTGTTCGCGAGCTGGTCCGGCCCGATCAGGCGGTTCTTCCAGTCGGAGATCCGGGGGCCGATGGCCCGGGGCGGGTAGAGCGATTCGTTGATGTTGAGCTCGCGCACGCACGCCTTGATGAGGGAGGAGCGGTCCTGCTCGTCGAGGATCGTGAACGCGGGCTTGATCCCCGCGGCGGCCGCCTCGCGCCGCAGGATCCGGACGCAAGCCGAATGGAACGTGGAGACCCAGAGGCCGTCCACGGCCTGCCCGAGGAGGCGGCCGATGCGCTCGCGCATCTCTCCCGCCGCCTTGTTCGTGAACGTGACGGCGAGGACCCGTCCGGGCGGTACGCCGCGCGCCCGGACGAGATGGGCGATCCGGTGAGTGATCGTTCGCGTCTTGCCGCTGCCGGCCCCGGCCAGAATCAGGAGGGGTCCGGATTCATGGAGGACGGCCTGACGCTGGGGCGGGTTCAGGTGTTCGAGGAAATCGGTCGCCATGCCCTGCCGAATTTACTCCACCGTCACGCTCTTGGCAAGGTTTCTCGGCTGGTCGACGTCGCATCCCTTCAGGTCCGAGATGTAGTAGGCGAGAAGCTGGAGCGGAAGGGCGAAGAGGATCGGCGTGAGGAGCGGATGGGTTGCGGGGACGTCGAGGACCGCTTCGGCCTTCGCGCGGACCGTTTCGTCCGCGCGGTCGGTCACGGCGATGATCCGGCCTCCGCGGGCCCGCACCTCCTCGAGGTTCGAGAGGACCTTCTCGTAGACGGCGTCGCGGGGCGCGAGGACGACGACGGGGACCTGCTCGTCGATGAGGGCGATCGGGCCGTGCTTGAGCTCGCCGGCCGGATACCCTTCCGCGTGGATGTACGAGATTTCCTTGAGCTTGAGCGCCCCCTCGAGCGCCACGGGGAAGTTGATCCCGCGGCCCAGGTAGAGGAAGTCCCGCGCTGTTGCCAGCCGCCTTGCGAGCGCCGCGATCTCGCCCGCGCGGGCCAGGGCCTCCTCCATTCGGAGGGGGATCCGGATGAGGTCTTCGAGAAGGGAGCGGGCCGCGTCGTTCGTCAGCGTCCCGCGTCCCCGGGCGAGGCGGACGGCGAGGAGGAAGAGGGCCGCGAGCTGGGAGGTGAACGCCTTCGTGGAGGCGACGCCGATCTCCGGGCCGGCGTGCGTGTAGATGACCGCGTCGGCTTCCCGCGTGGCCGTGCTCCCGACGACGTTGCAGATCGTGACTGTCTTTGCCCCGCGGCGGCGGGCTTCGCGCTGGGCGGCCAGCGTGTCGGCCGTCTCGCCCGACTGCGTGATCGAGACGAAGAGAGTGCCGGCGGGGATGAGCGGATCGCGGTAGCGGAACTCGGAGGCGATGTCGACCGACACGGGAAGGCGGGCCAGGGACTCGATCCAGTAGCGGGCTACGAGGCCCGCGTGCCAGGACGTCCCGCACGCGACGATGACGACCTGCTTGAGGTCCCGGACCGCTCCCTCGTCGAGCATGAAGCCCTCGATCTCCACCTCGCCGCGCTCGAGCGAGTAGCGGCCGAGGAGCGTATCGGAGAATGAGCGGGGCTGTTCGTGGATCTCCTTCAGCATGAAGTGCTTGTACCCGCCCCGCTCCGCCATCACGGGATTCCAGTCGATCCGCGTGGAGGTTTTCGGGCGGCGTTCCCCCTTGAGGCCGGTGACCTCCACGCCGCCCGCCGAGAGGACCGCCACCTCTTCGTCGTCGAGGAAGATCACGTCGCGCGTGTAGGGGAGGACGGCCGGGACGTCCGACGCGAGGAACGAGGCGTCCGCCCCGAGGCCCACGATGAGCGGGCTCCCGTTGCGGGCCCCCACGACGAGGCCGGGCTCGCTCTCGGACATGACGCCGATGGCGTACGTGCCCCGGACCTCGGCCAGGGCCGCCCGGACCGCTTCGGGAAGGGGAAGGCCGCGCTTTGACTGGCGGTCGATCAGGTGGCAGAGGACCTCGGTGTCGGTCTCGGAGGAGAAGGACCGCCCTTCGCCGAGGAGCTCCTTCTTGAGCTCCATGTGGTTCTCGATGATGCCGTTGTGGACGAGGACGAGGCCGCCCACGCGGTGCGGGTGGGCATTCGCTTCCGAGGGGGGGCCGTGCGTCGCCCAGCGGGTGTGGCCGATTCCCGTTGAGCCCTGGAGCGGCTCCTGGGAGACGACCTTCTCCAGGTTCGCGAGCTTTCCGGTGCTGCGCCGGAGCTCGATGCGCCCCGTTCCGTTCAGGACGGCGAGTCCGGCGGAGTCGTACCCGCGGTACTCCAGGCGCTTCAGGCCGTCCAGGAGGATGGGAACGCTGTCTTCAGGTCCGATGTATCCGACGATTCCGCACATGGCCGT
>CAKKSE010000005.1:7773-11727 GCA_919903025.1 Nitrospiria bacterium
AACTCCCAACCGCTCTACAATCTCCGGTCGGCCAGGGAGAGGAGGGACTTGACCTCGTCCATCCAAGCCTCCGTCTCGGCGGCGGAACGCTTCGTCGGCGCCGACTGCACCCAGTGAAGGAAGCGCGTCTCGTCCAGGATCCGCCGGAGAAGGTCCGGGAGCGAAAGGGCCTGGTAGACGGAAGAGAGCCGCCGGACGAACGCGACGAACTCCTCCAGGCGTTCCATCCGCGCCTCGGGAAGCTCCCGCGCCAGGAGCTCCTTGAACCGGGAGAAGAAAGCCTCCTCGTACGAGACGGCGAAGCGCTCGAACTTCCCGATGAGAGGCATCTCCGCGATCTCGTCGAACTCGACCGGTTTGCGGCGGACGGGGGGCTTCTTCCCGGACGCGATCTTTCCCTCGCGACGCGCCTTGACGTACTCCTCCTTGTTCATCTGCGGGACCCGGCTGATCGCCAGGGCCCGCGGCGGGACGTCGTCGGTGACGGTCGTCCCCGCGGCCACGAGCGCCCCCCGGCCCACGGTGACGGGGGCGATGAGCTGGGTGTCGCTGCCGATGAAGGCCTCGTCCTCGATCGTCGTGGGATGCTTCTTCCTGCCGTCGTAGTTGCAGGTGATCGTTCCGGCCCCGATGTTGACCCGCTTTCCGATCACGGCGTCGCCCAGGTAGGAGAGATGGTTCGCCTTCGTGCCGGGCCCGAGCGTCGTCTTTTTCACCTCCACGTAGTTCCCCACGCGGACGTCCTCCATGAGGACCGAGCCGGGGCGAAGATGGGCGAACGGGCCGACGACCGCGCCGCGGCCGACCTGGCTTCCGACGACGACGGTCGAGTCGCGGACGGCGGCGTTGTCTGCGATCGTCGAGTCGGCGATCCGGACGTGGGGGCCGATGAGGCAGTTCCGTCCGATCGTCGTCCGCCCCTCGATCGTCGCGCCGGGATAGATCGTCGTGTCCGGTCCGATCGTCACCGTCGCGTCGATGTACGTGGAGTCGGGGTCGATGACCGTGACGCCCTCCAGCATCAGCGTCTCGATGATCCGCCGCCGGAGGACCCGTTCCGCCCGCGCGAGGTCGATCCGGTTGTTGATGCCCTCGGTCTCTTCCGGGTTCGTCGCCAGGACGGAGGCCACGGCTTTGCGCTGGTCAACGGCGATCTTCACGACGTCGGTCAGGTAATACTCCTTCTTGGCGTTGTCGTTCTTCACCTTATCGAGCGCCTCGAAGAGGAAGGACGCGTCGAAACAGTAGACGCCGGTGTTGATCTCCTGGATCTGGCGCTCGACGGGCGTTGCGTCCCGCTCCTCGACGATCCGGGTGACCCTGCCCTCATCGTCCCGAAGGATGCGGCCGTATCCGCGCGGATCGGGGATTGTCGTCGTGAGGAGCGTCAAGTCGGCGTTTTGTCCCTTGTGCGTCTTTATGAGCTGGCCGACCGTCCCCGCCGTGAGAAGAGGCGTATCGCCGCACAGCACGAGGATCGTCCCCCGCGACCTTGAAAGGATCGGCTTGACCTGGAGGACGGCGTGGCCCGTGCCGAGCTGTTCCGCCTGGGAGACGATCTCGACCTTTCTTCCTTCCAGCGCCTTGCGGACCTCCTCTTTCTGGTGGCCGACGACGATGATCGTCCGGGCGACGCCGAGCTTGTCGAGGAGGTCAAGGGGATACTGGATCATCGGAAGACCGGCGACCGGATGGAGGACCTTGGGCTTCTGCGACTTCATCCGCGTTCCCTGGCCCGCGGCCAGGATGACAGCCACCATGCGCTGCATCTCTCTACCTCCCTGTGGGGGTGCCGGCGCCGGCCATCGCGTCGGACGGGAACAGAGACCGGGCGTTCAGGTCCGAAGGGGTCGCCGTGCCGCCGGACAGGACCAGGCGGATCCCCTCTTCGATCGAGATCCCTGGATCGAGGACTTCGGAGGAGCGGAAAAGGACGATCTCGCCGATGTAAAGGTGATTCGTCGGGATGAAGACGGTCAGGACGGGGTCGACGGAGCCGTCCGGACGCCGGATGGTCGACCGGTCCGTGAGAAAGCCGAACGAGTAGACGCCCGGGCGGGGATACTCCACCATGACGAACTTCTTGAACGCCGTCTTGTTCGCGGGATTGAACGCGTCGATCAACTGCTTGATGGCCGTGTAGACGTTCTTGAAGATCGGGATCTTGAGAAGGAGGCGCTCGCCCAAGTCGAGAAGGCGCTTGCCCACGACCGTCGTCGCCACGATCCCCACGAGAAAGACGATGGCGAGGCTCACGAGGAAGCCCAAGCCGGGAATCGCCTCGCCCACGAGTCCCTTGAGCGGATCTCCCAGGAGCCGGTCGATCACGTTGAAGAAGGAGACGATCGCCGCGATCGTCAGGACAAGCGGGACGACGATGAAGAGGCCGGTCAGGAAGCGGGCCTTGAAATGGCCAGTCAAGGATCCAAGCATCGAAAACCTCTGTTTCCAAGGACCCATATGTTAGCCCGTTTGCGCGAGGTGCGCAAGTCCCGTAACCGGCCGTCAGGCAAGGCTTTTCCTGGGAGGCTCGGAAGGCTTCGGGGAGCGGAGGCATGCGTGGTAGAATAAAGGGCCTGTCCACATTCCGAATCGACCTTGAGAGGCGCACGTGAGCCAGGATGTCGAACACCTGCGGCTCCTTTCCATCTTCCACTACATCCTGGCGGGGCTGGCCGGGCTGTGCTCCTTTTTCCCCGCCATCTATCTCGTCATGGGGATCGCCATGCTGTCGGGCTGGATCGAAGGGGACAAGGGGGAGCCTGCGCCGGCTGTCGTCGGATGGATCTTTGTCGCCATCGCCCTGATCGGCATTCTCCTTACCCTTGCGTACGCATCCCTTCTCGCTCTTGCCGGCCGGTTCCTCTCCAAGCGGAAGCACCGCACCTTTTGCTTCGTCGTGGCCGGACTGTCGCTCCTCTTCGCCCCGCTCGGCACGGCCCTCGGGGTCTTCACGATCATCGTCCTCATGCGCGACTCCGTCCGGCTCCTCTTCGAGCCAGGCGCGCCGGAGGGAAGCGGCGTGCCGGGCGTGTAATCTCCAAGTTTTCAAGACCAGGAACGCCCCCGGCGTTGCCGCCTACCCGCCGGCAATCCCTTCCAGGAATTCCAGCAGCCGCGAGTTGAAGAACTCCGGGTTCTCCAGGTTGCTCATGTGGCCCGCCCCAGGCACCAGGTACAGTTTTGAGCCGGGTATCCGTTCGTGCATGGCCCGCGCAAGCGCGGGCGGCGTCAGGGTATCGTTTTCGCCCACCATGATCAGGGTGGGAACCCCAATGGCGGCCAGTGACGCGGTGGTGTCGGTCCGGCCGGCCATTGCGATGAGATGGCCGGCGATGGCCAGGGGCGGCGTCGCGGCGATAATGCTCTTTATGAGCTTGACCGCTTCCGGTTTGGTCCGGAGCGATTCGGGGGCAAAGACGGCCGGCAGGAAAGACTCGGCGAAGGCCGCGGCCCCGTGCCGCTTGACCGAAGCCGCGCCGTTTGCGCGCTTCAGCTTGCCGGCGTTGTCGTCGGCCTCGGCTCGGGTGTCGCAGAGCACCGCCGCGAGGAACCGCTCGGGGTTGCGCTCCAGGGTGCGCAAGGCGATGTAGCCGCCCATGGACAACCCGACCACGACCGTCTTGTCGATCTCCAAGCGATCCAGCAGTCCGATCAGGTCGTCGACATGCCCCTCGATGGTGTACTGCCCGTCGCCGACCTCGCTTCGGCCGAGCCCGCGGATATCGCAGGCGATTGCGCGACAGCGGCGGCCGACCGCCTCCATCTGACTGTCCCACATGGCACTGCTGAACGGAAAGCCGTGGACGAACAGGACCGGCAAGCGGCCCCGCTCACCGGTCTCCACGAAGTAGATGATCCCACCGTTGATTGTCGCTTCCATCTGGCCTCCAGGAAATAAGGGGTCCTTCCGGCTTTCCTGTGGGTATCCCCCGCATGTTGTGGTCTCGGGAT
>CAKKSE010000006.1 GCA_919903025.1 Nitrospiria bacterium
GTTCGGTGACCCGCCCTACAAGAAACCCCCGTAGGGCAGCACACCGTGCCTGCCCCCCACCTTTGTCCTCCCCCGGCCAGGTTCCCGGACAAGGGCGGAGGAAGGACAGGAGAAAACGGCAATATGATGTTCCCCTCCCCCTTGAGGGGGGAGGCGAGGGTGGGGGTGAACGCCTCGCATGACCGCTCAGTCTTCATGCAAGCCGACTCGGAAAGATCCTCGGCTTCCCCGTATCAGGGTCCGGAAAGACCCGAACCGGGCACTCGTACACGCGCGAGAGGATTTCTTCCGTCAATACTTCGTCCGGCTGTCCTTCGGCCTCGGCAGTGCCCGTCCTGAGAACGAGGACGCGGTCGGCTGTGTCGGCCACGGCGTTCAGATCGTGCGCGGCCCACACGACCGCGACCCCCTGGCCAGCCAGGTTCCGAACGATCTCCGCAACCTTGGCCTGGTGAGAGAGATCAAGATGCGCCGTCGGCTCGTCCAGGATGAGGAGCGAAGGGGCCTGAGCCAGCGCCCGGGCAATGTAAACCCTTTGCCTCTCCCCGCCGGAGAGCGAAGAGACGACCCGGTCCGCGAGATGCCGGAGATCCGTCCCATCCATCGCCTCTTCCACGATCCGCCGGGCCTCCGGGCTCGATTCGTCGCCGTGAGCCAACCGGCCCATCGCTACGGTCTCCCCGACGGAGAACGGGACGTCCGCCGGGACTTCCTGCCAGACAACGGCGACCTCTCTCGCCCATTCGCGGACGGACGGCGTTCCGGGCGATCTCCCCCGCCAGGTTACGGAACCGTCCGCGGGCCTCAGCCACCCCGACGCCAGCGCGATGAGCGTACTCTTCCCCGCTCCGTTCGGCCCCACGACAGCCGCAACCTCCCCCGGCTCAACCGTCCAGTCGATGCCGGAAAGAACGCTCCTTCGGCCGTAAGAAAAAGACGCGCGCCTCAGCGCGAGCCCTTCCTCGTTCGACCGAATCCCCGTCACGACTTCTTCTCCCGCCGCAACAGCCAGAGAAAGAACGGCGCCCCGATGAACGCCGTCACGACGCCCACCGGCAGTTCGATGGGTGAAACGATCGTGCGGCCAGCCGTGTCGGCCAGCACCAGGAAGGCCGCTCCGACGACGGCCGACGCCGGGATCAGTTCCCGGTGGCTCCGAACGCCGAAGAGACGGACGGCGTGCGGGACGATCAGGCCGACGAACCCGATCGTCCCCGCGGCCGACACGGCCGCGGCTGTCATCAGCGAACCCGCGATGTACAGCCCCCCCCGGACCGGACGAACCGCGACGCCGAGACCCATCGCGTGGCGGTCTCCATACGTGAGCGCGTCCATGGAGCGCCCGAGAGCCGTCGCCCCGGCCAGCCCGACAGCGAAAGCTGACGCAGTCCCCGCAAGCGCGCCCGTCTGCCCCAGGTCGCCCATCAGCCAGAAGAGGACGGAGCGAAGCTGTTCGTTCTGGCTCACGGAGAGGAAGAGCGCCACCAGCGCCCCCCAGAAGCTCGCGAGGACGACGCCCGTGAGAAGAAGGCGGTCCCCGCCCGCCCCCCGCCAGGCGCCGGCAAGAAGGAACACGACGGCCACTGTGAAAAGCGCGCCGGCCAGCGATCCTCCCGCCATCGTCCAGCCCGCGCCCGCCCCGATCATGACCACGGCGATCGCGCCGACGGCCGCCCCGCCGGAGACGCCCAGGATGTACGGGTCGGCCAACGGGTTCCGGAGCAGGACCTGGAACACGGCGCCGGCCATGGAGAGCATTCCGCCCACAAGAGCGGCCCGAGCGACGCGCGGGAGGCGGACCTCGCGCAGAATCGTGGCCGCCACCGGATCGCCGGCCTCCCCGCCAAGCAGGGAAGCGACATCCGCCACGCTGACCGGGACCGCTCCCACGAGCGCGCCCGACAGGACCGCGAGGAGGAGAGTGAGGACGGCCGCGATCCAGAAGACGATTCTGCTCATCGCCCCGGCTTCTCGGAAAATGCTGACGGATGAATCCAACGGGCCAACTGCTCAACGCCCTCGATGACCCGCGGGCCGGGGCGGTGGAGGAGGTCGGAGTTCATGATGTGTATCCTCCCCCCAGCCACGGCGGGGATCGTCGAGTACCGGGACCACCGGGACGCAAGCCCCGCGCCCTCTTTCCCCATCCCAGAGAGGATCATCACCTCCGGCTTCGCGGCGACCACGGCCTCGAGACTCACGCGCGGGTTCGCGGCGGACAGCCCAGCGAAGACGTTCCTCCCCCCCGCGAGACGGATCGCGTCGTCGATAAAGCTCCCGTCCGAAACGGTCATGTACGGCTGGTCCCAAAGCTGGTAGTACACGGCGACACGGGGACGTCCGGCCGTCCGGCGGGCGATCTCCGCGAGCGCTGTTTCCATCGGTCGGGCCGCGGACTCGCCCCCTTCGGCCCGCCCGGCGACCGCTCCGATCCGGCGGACCTCCCGGGGAATCTCGCTGATCGCCTCCACCCCGGAGACGTAGACCGGAAGACCGAGCCGGATCAGCTCCTCGACGATCTCCCGCCGGTTTCC
>CAKKSE010000007.1:0-10597 GCA_919903025.1 Nitrospiria bacterium
CCATTGTCTATGACCCGGTCCCCTTGGACAAGATACAAGGGACAGGGTGGGGGTGGATGAGGAGATCGCTGAACTGGCGGTGGTGGAGGACAGCGTGGTTCCTGGCGTGAAGGTTTCG
The DNA here is from genome assembly GCA_919903025.1 of Nitrospiria bacterium. Taxonomy (GTDB): domain Bacteria; phylum Nitrospirota; class RBG-16-64-22; order RBG-16-64-22; family RBG-16-64-22; genus RBG-16-64-22. The sequence continues at coordinate 119 of CAKKSE010000007.1, forward strand.
GAAGCTTCGGCAATTCCATCGTGGCAAGGACTGGCGCTCGATCCGCGCGCGGGGTTTGCGGGGCTCAACCCGAAAGATCCGGCCGCCGCTCAGCGCGTCGCCCGCGAGTTCGAGGCGATGTTCCTCTCCATCCTGATGAAGAGCATGCGGGCGACCGTGACGAAGAGCGGCCTGTTCGGAGAGGGAAAGGGAGAGGAGATGTTCAGGTCTCTCTGGGACGAGCAGATGGCGCGCCAGACAACGAATGGAGAGGGATTGGGGTTGGCGGACCTGCTGGCCCGTTCGATCGGAGGCCCGGGCGAGGAGGGGGCCAGCGTCCCGCCTCTGCCGGGCATCGTTCGCCAGAAGGTCGCGGAGAGATACAAGGCCTTGGAGAGCAAGGCGAACGAGCGGCACGACAGTTCCGATCGTCACGAGAAAGAGGAGCAGATGTTCGATTCACCCGTTGAGGGCGTTGTTTCGTCACGGTACGGCAACAGGAAAGATCCGTTCACCGGCGAGGTTCGGTTTCACAGGGGAGTGGACATCGCCGCTCCCGAGGGCAGCCCCGTCGTTCCGATCGCGCCTGGGAGAGTCGTATTCTCGGGGGAAAAGGGCGGCTATGGGAATGTCGTTATGGTCCAACAGGATGACGGATATGTGACGACGTACGCCCACAACGCCAAAAACATGGCGAAGGTCGGTGATATCGTCGACCAGGCGACGGTGATTGCCGTTGTTGGGAAAACCGGAAGGGCAACGGGGCCGCATCTTCACCTGGAAATCGCCAGAAACGGCCGAACCGTCGATCCAGGCCGGTTCGTTGAGGTTGGCTAATGCGTTGACTTTTTTCCTAAAGTTTCACCGGCCGGTCTCCGATAAAGGGAGCAGAAGCCCCGTAACCGGAGGGATGTCAGGTGAAAATTTCGGGACAGAAAGGGATCGACGTTGCGGCGTACTTGCAGAAGCTCCAGGAGGCGTCGAAGGGCGGTGTCCAGGGTCCGGAGAAGGTTGGAACCGGGCCGGGACTGTCACCAAACCGTGACCAGGTCGAGCTCTCCGGAAAGGCCAAGGAAGTTCTCGAGATCGCCAAGGCAATCGAGAAAGCTCCCGAGATCCGGGAAAGCCGGGTCAGCGACGTGAAGGCGCAGATCGGTCGCGGGGTTTACAACGTGCGGGGAGAAGCCGTCGCGGAGAAGATGCTTCAGGAGCACCTCTTCGACAAGACCCTCTAGATGCCGCTGGGAATCATCCGGCGGTTCATGGAAAGCGAACATGGGAATCGTGAGCGGTCTCATTCCAGCTCTTGAACGCCAGGCGGAACTCTACCTCCGGCTCGGGGGACTCCTCGACGAGGAAGAAGAGGCCCTCGTCACTCTGTCTCTGGACGAGATCCGGCGCATCACGCACGAAAAGGACACGCTCCTTCTCAAGATCAAGGTCGTCGATGAGACGCGCCTGAGAATCATTGCCCCGCTTGCCTCCGAGCTGGGGCGGCCAACCTCCGAAGTGACGGCCCGTGACATTCTTGGCGCGGCCTCGCCCGCCCACCGCGCCGACCTGGACAGGGTGATCGCCAAGCTGGAGAAAGCCGCGAGCGCGGTCCTCGAGAAAAACCGGCGGAACGACCGCCTCCTCGCGAGTTCGCAAGCCGCGATGCAGGAGAGCTACGCGCTTCTGGCCGCCCTGGCGGGGGGCGGCGTGACGTACGGCGCTGACGGAAGCCTCGCGGCCAGATCCAGGGCCGGCGCGGTGGTTGCCCGGGAGGCCTGACGTGTCCGGAATCAGCGGTTTGTTCGACATTGCCCGGCTGGCCATTTCCGCGAACCGGGCGGCCCTGCAGGTCACCGGCCACAACATCTCCAACGTCAACACCCCCGGATACACCCGGCAGAGAGCCGTCCTCGCCACGAGCCGCCCCGTGAGCGGAAACCCCGGCCAGATCGGTACGGGCGTCAACGCTGCCGAAATCTCGCGGATCTACGACAAGTATCTCGAATTCCAGGTTACGACCCAGAAGGAATACCGGGGCAAGTCGGAGATCCTGTCTTCGCTCCTCGGGAGAATGGAGGAAACGTTCAACGAGTCGAGCGGCGCGGGCCTCAACAAGGCCGTCTCCGACTTTTTCGGCGCAACCTCCGACCTGGCCGCCGATCCGGCCGGCTCGCCGCCGCGGACAGCCCTCCTCGGCCGCGGGCAGACGCTCGCCAACGTCTTCAACCGGATGTATGAAGACCTGACGGACCAGCGAAGGGACATCGACCGCGAACTCCGGGGCACGCTGACGCAGGTAAACGATCTGGCCGGGGACATTGCCGACCTGAACGACAAGATCGCGGCCGCGGAACTCGTGGGCCAGAACGCGAACGACCTGCGGGACCAGAGACAGGTCTACCTGAACGAGCTCGCGGGGTACGTCGACGTCAACGCGTTCGAGGACTCGATCGGGATGCTGAATGTCTTTATCGGCGGGGACCGGCCCCTCGTCCTGGGAAAGAACGCGGCGTCGCTCACGGCCGTGGACAACGCCGACAACAGCGGCTTCGCCGAGATCGGGTACGTCCCGTTCGCAGGCTCGACGATTACGATCACGAGCGCGGTCCGGCAGGGGAAACTGGCCGGCCTGGTCCAGGCGCGAGACACGGACATTCCCGACGCGCTGGACCAGCTCAACGCGCTGGCGGCGGCCGTGACCTACCGCTTCAACGACATCCACGACAACGGTTACGGACTGGACGGGTCGACGGGGAACGAATTCTTCAACGATTCGAACCTGGGCGTCTCGGTGACCGTTCCCTCGACAAACACGGGGACAGCGGCGGCGGGGACTCTGTCGATCACGAGCGTCAACGCCCTCGAGTATCACAACTACCGGATCTCGTTCGCCGTGTCGGGTCCGACGACGTACACGATTACGGACCTAGCCGACAACACGACGGTGGCCACGGGCACATACACCAATCCCACGACGTTCGCCTTCAACGGCCTGTCCGTTCAGATCACGGGCGTCCCGGCGAACGGCGACACCCTGGAGGTCTCGGCCCACAAGGACGCCGCCCAGTACATCGGCCTGACGTCCACCGTCCTCAACGACCGGAACAAGATCGCGGCCGCCGGGGCCAACCCCGTGACGACAACCGGTCCCTCCGACAACGATAACGCCCTTCTCCTGGCGGCGCTCAAGGACACCAAGATCCTGACCGGCGGAACGGAGACCCTGTCGGCCTACTACTCATCCCTGACGGCGGACGTCGGATCGACGGCCGCCCAGGGGAAGCGGGACGATGACTTCTACCGGCTGACGATGGAACAGCTCGAGAACCGTCGGGAATCGGTCTCGGGCGTGTCCCTGGACGAAGAAGGGGCGAACTTGATCAAGTTCCAGCGGGCTTTCGAGGCCGCGGCCAAGCTCGTCCAGACGGCCGACGAACTGCTGATCACGGTCCTGAACCTCAAGAGGTAGCGGCGGTGCGCGTTTCGGAGAAGATGCTCTTCGACACCTCGGTTCAGAACCTGAACAAGGCCGTCGAGCGCGTTCTCAGGGCCCAGGAGGAGGTCTCAACGGGCCGGAAGGTTCAGCGCCCTTCCGACGATCCCGTGGGGGCGGGCCTCATCCTCGACTTTCGGACATCCATCGCGAACCTGGAGCAGTACCAGAGGAACATCACCTGGGGACGGACGGCATTGGGCGGGGCCGAAGCGGCCCTCTCCGGTCTGACCGGCCTCCTGGCGCGGGCAAAGGAGCTGGCCGTCGGGCAGGCTTCGGGAACGGCCACGGCGGAGACGCGGGACGTGACGGCCATCGAGGTGCGGCAGATCCTGGCCCAGGTCCTCTCCGTGGGGAATACGCGCGTCAACGACAAGTACATCTTCTCCGGGTTCGCCACGAGCACGGCCCCGTTCACGGCGGGAAGCTACGCGACGTACAACGGGACCGCGGACACGATCGACGTCGCCATCGATCCCAGCGTGACGCTTGCGACGAACCTCATCGGGAGCCAGGTGTTTCAGGGGGCGGGCGGCGTCTACGGCTCGACGAACGTCCTGGACACGCTGGACGACCTCGCGACGGCGATGGAGACGAACGACGCCGCGACGATCCGGACGATCGTCGGGACGCTGGACAACGCCCTGGACCAGGTTTCCGCCGCCACGGCCGACCTGGGGGCCCGCTGGAACCGGCTGGACGAAGCTAACTTCCGCCACGTCCAGGTCAAGACCCAGCTTCGAAGCCTCTTGTCGGACAGGGAAGACGTCGATATGATAAAGGCGGCCTCGGAGCTGACCATCGGGCAGCAGACACTCGAAGCGGCACGGGCCTCGACGGCGCGGATTCTCCAGTCCTCGCTGCTCGATTTCCTCCGGTAGCGACCCTCCTCGTCGCCGGGGTCCCGACCGTCGCCGGATAGGCCGGGGACGGGACCGGGGTCCCTCGACTTGACGAAGAAGAGGCGAGGGATCATAACGCGTCTGCCACGGAGGGCCCCATGCTGGTCCTGACAAGAAGACTGGGCGAGAGCATCACGATCGGCGACAACATCCGGGTCGTCGTCATGGAGATCCGGGGGAACCAGGTGCGGCTCGGGATCGAGGCGCCGCACGACACTCCGGTTCACCGGGAGGAGGTCTACCGGAAGATCCTCCAGGAGAACCAGCGGGCCGCGCAGCAATCGCCGCAGGACCTGGGCTCGGTTGTCTCGGCCTGGAAGAGCGCGGGAAAGCCTCCCCGCAAGAGCGACGACGATAAAGGAAACCAATGACGTTCCTGACGACCCGCTTCGGGGAGATCGATGTCCCCGAGGAGAAGGCGATTACGATTCCCGACGGGGTCCTGGGCTTTCCCGGCCGGACACGGTTCCTTGTCCTGGACCATTTCCGGGACGTCCCTTTCAAGTGGCTCCAGTCGCTGGACGACCCGGACCTGGCCTTCGTCGTCGCCGATCCCCGGTCGATCAAGGCCGAATACCAGCCGGCCGTCCGGGCGTCGGAGGTGAGCGATCTCGACGTGACGGACGAGAACGACCTCGCCGTGCTGGTTGTGGTGACGGTGCCTCCCGAAAACCCCCTCCTCATGACGGCGAACCTCCAGGGGCCGATCATCGTGAACGCCCGAAACAGGCGCGGGAAACAACTCGTCCTGGCCGCGTCCGATTATCCCGACCGGTATCCGCTGATTCCCGACCCCGCTCCCGCCCGCCAGCCGGCCGTTGCCGGCACGGCGTCCTGACTTTTCCGCGCCGCTGAGAGATTTTTTGGGCTTCCGGGTTTTGTGTGGGTGGCCCGCCCGATATCTTGCCTGCCTGTTCGTGAACGCACGCAGACAGGCCGCGGCGGGTGGAGGGCAGGCACGGTGTGCTGCCCTACGGGGATTTTTCGTAGGGTGGGGGGCAGGCACGGTGTGCTGCCCTACGGGGATTTTTCGTAGGGCGGGTCACCGAACCCGCCCGAACTGATGCCCCCGTGCTCTCCTCCCCCCTGGCCCGAAGGACGCCGGACTCCTTCTCTCCGCTGACCCCATGCGGGGACAAGCTTCGCGGGAATGACGCGGAAGGGTGTACCGAGTGTTTTTCTCCTAAAGGTTGCGCCCGGACCGGCCGATAAAGTGCTTGGGAGAGCGGTGAAATCCCTCGCACAGCCGGTTCCGAATGGAAATTTCGGCGAGAAGGGGGGGAATTCAGGAAGGGACGGACCCGGACTCCCGCGCGGCAGCCACGGAGGCTCGCCCGAAAACTCGGCTCGGCGAGGGTGCTTTCGGTAAGCGATCCCGCCACCGAATCCTCCTTTGTAATGGGGGATCAGATCCATGTCTTTGATTATCAACACCAACATGGCGTCCATCGCGGCGCAAAACAACCTCACGATTTCGAACGGCAAGCTTCAGGACTCGGTCGAAAGGCTCTCTTCAGGTCTCCGGATCGTGAAGGCGGCCGACGACGCGGCCGGTCTCGCGATCTCCGAGAAATTGCGGGCGAAGATCCGCGCCTCGGCGGTCGCCCTCCGGAACTCGAACGATGGCGTCTCAATGCTGCAGACGGCGGAAGGCGCGCTCAACGAGGTCAGCTCCATCCTCGTCCGGATGCGCGAGCTCGCCACGCAGGCGGCCAGCCCTTCGCTGGGGTCGAGCGAGCGGGCGACGCTGAACGACGAGTTTGTCCGGCTCAAGAGCGAAATCGACCGGATCGCCCAGGTGACCGAGTTCAACGGGCAGGTGCTCGTGAACGGGGCTCTCTCGTCAAGCAGTCTGTCGTTCCAGGTCGGCATCGGCGCCACGGCGAACGACACGATCTCCGCGACGGTCTGCGGCGCGACGACGGCGGCTCTCAGCGTGGCCACCCAGATCGTCACGGCGGCGGCCGAAGCCAAGACGGCCCTCCAGGCCGTGGAGAGCGCGATCAGCATCGCCGCGGGAATCCGCGGTACGATCGGCGCGGATCAGAGCCGGCTCTTCTCGGCCATCTCGAACCTGCGGGTCTCCTCGCAGAACCTGCAGGCCGCGGAATCGCGGATCCGGGACGCCGACTTCGCGTACGAGACGGCGCAGTTCACAAAGAACCAGATCCTGGTGCAGGCCGGCACGGCCATCCTGGGTCAGGCGAACCTCATGCCGCAGGCGGCTCTGCAGCTCCTGCAGTAGGACGTCGGGAATCGGCGGGCCGAGGCGAAAGAACGCCTCGGCCCTCTTCCGATACGGGGTGAAAGGACAAACAGATGAATACCATCGGAACAATTGGGTCGGCACTGAAAGCCCCTCCCGAGACCGCGTCCCACACGGCCAAGAGCGTGTCGGTCGTTCCGGTCGAGAAGGGAGTCAAGAGCGAGGCCATCGCGGTCCCCGCCGAGGAGCGGGCGCCGGGTTCTCCGCCCGCGGCGGACGACGTGAAAGAAGCGGTCAACCGTCTCGAGGAAGCGTTCAAGTCGCTCGACCTCAACATCCGCCTCAAGCACGAGATCAACGACAAGACGAAAGACGTCGTCGTCAAGGTGTTCTCCGAGGATTCCGGCGAACTGATCCGGCAGATCCCATCGGAGGAAGTCGTCGCCCTCCGAGAGCGGCTGGCGGACCTGATCGGCGTTCTCTTCCGGGGAAGGGCGTAGCGTCATGGCCGAGATTTCCTTCTCGGGCCTCGGGGGCGGGGTCAAGTTCTCCGACATCATCGACAAGCTGGTGGAGGTAGCCCGCGCGCCCATCAAGACGCTCGAGGCGAAGAAGGCGAACTACCAGGACAAGATCACCCTCTACCAGGACCTGAACACCAAGCTCCTGGCGTTCCGGACGCGCGTGAACGGGATGAACATGCCTTCCGAGTTCACCGTCCGGTCCGCCGCGTCGAGCGACACGACCAAGGTGACTGCGGCCGCCACGGGAACGGCGGCGACCGGCACGCACACGATCTCTATCGCCCAGCTCGCAAAGGTCGAGCAGGAGACGCACTCGGGCACATCCAGCAAGACGGCTTCCCTCACGGCGAGCGACGCTGTCTTCCAGTACACATACGCGGGGACGCAGCGCTCGCTCACGGTGACGGCCGGGACGTCGCTGGAAGGCCTCGTGGACCAGATCAACGGCGACTCCAGCAACCCGGGCGTAACCGCTTCGATCCTGGACGACGGCTCCGGGAGCAGTACGGCCTACCACCTTGTTCTTTCGGGGAAGGACACCGGGTACACGAAGACGATATCGATCGACTCCGGAACGACGCTCTCGGGATACACGTCCGCAGCCTTCACGCAGACGCAGGGCGCGACGGGCTCGGTCGTGGGCGTGAACGGCTACCAGTCTCCTCAGGCGGAGATCGAGACGCACTCCGGGAGCGGCGTGACCGATTCCTCCACGGTCGTCAACAACTCCGGGTCCTCTAAGGCATTCGAGTTTACGTACGGCGGGACGACCTATTCGGTCTCGGTGGCGAACGGAACGACGCTGTCCGGCCTCGTGACGGCCATCAACACGGCCGCGGGCGGCAAAGTGACGGCCTCGGTCTACAACACGAACCAGCTCCGCCTGACCGGGGCCGAGCCGGGCCTGTCGCGGACGATCGCCGTGACGAGCAACACGACGCTGGATGGGACGTCGAGCACGATCGACTTCCGGTCCTCGACGTTCACGCAGACGCAGGGCGCCCAGGGGATCGAGCGGTCGACGAACGCCGTCTCCGACGTCGTCACGGGGGTGACGTTCAATCTCGGGGCGACGACGTCCAGCTCCGTCTCGGTCACCGTCTCGACCGACACTTCTGCCGTCGCGAAAAAGATCAAGGACTTCGTGACGGATTACAACGATCTCGTCAAGTACATCCTGGAGAACTCGGCGTACGACGCGGCGACGAAGACGGCGGGCGGCCTGCTCGGTGAACAGCCCGCGGCCAATGTCCTGAAGCAGGTCCGGAACATCGTGACCTCCCAGATCCCGAATCTCTCCGATACGTACACGGCCCTCTCGCAGATCGGGATCACCACGGGCTCCGACGGCCTCCTGGTAGTCGACGACTCCAAGCTGACGACGGCGCTCGGACAAGACTACGAGTCGGTCGCGGCACTCTTCGTGGACAACGGGACGACGGACGGGGTGGCCCACCAGCTCTCGACGACGCTCGACAACCTGACCTCGATCGTGGACGGCCCGGTCCACCTCCGCAAAGAGTACTACACGGACCAGATCACGGAGATCGACGAGCAGATCGCCCGGAAGGAAGTAGAAATAGAGAAGTACGAGCTCTCGCTCAAGATTCAGTACGCGGCGGTCGAGTCGCTTCTCTCCGGCTTGAACGCCCAGGGAAGCTACATGTCGACCCAGCTCGGCTTCATGCTGAAGAGTTAGCGAAGGCGCAGGGGGGAGAAGATGCGAGCATACACGGAACGATACAGGTCGACGGACGTCGGGACGGTCAACCGGGTCCGCCTGGTCATCATGATGTACGAAGGAGCGATCGCCGCGATCCGGGCGGCCCGGAAGCATCTCGAGGGGGGGAACCTCTCGCGCAAGGGGACCTACGTCAACCGGGCCGGAAGCATCGTCGCCGAGCTCCAGAGCGTCCTCGACATGGAAAAGGGCGGAGAGATCTCCAGAAACCTCGATCGGCTTTACGCGTACGTGATCGAGCAGTTGACGGAAGCCAATATCGAGAACAATCCCGCCAAGCTCGCCGTCGCGGAACGGGTCCTCTCGATCTTGAAAGAGGGCTGGGACGGGATCGCCCATATGCCCGAAGTCCAGACGGCCGGGATGCCGGCTCAGCGCGCGCGTACCGCCCCTCCTCAGCTTGCGGCCCAGCCGTAAGCCGGATGCGAGATGTAGACCTCGGTGCTGCTCCACTTGGCGGACATTGTCCGATCGATTGGGAAGGCCGGGTTAAGAAGAAATCCCCCCTCCCTTGAGGGGAGGGGGCGAGGGGGAGGGTGAAGGCGAATGAATTCGCTCCGTGCTCTCTCACCCCCACCCTGGCCCTCCCCCCCGGTCCGGGAGCCCGGACCGGGATCTCGGACCTTCAAGGGGGAGGGGAGTGTTTTGAGGAATCCGCCGCCGTACGAAAGATGAAGTCCAGGATCCTGCAGATGAGCCGGCTTGTCACTCTGCTTAACGAAAAGATCCGCCTCGCGCGCGCCGTGCGGGATTCCCTCGTGCCGCCTGGGGACGGAAGCGTGCCGGTTGAAGCCGTCCGCGAAGCCGTTGAGCGGCGCGCACGACTCGTGGCCGAGTCCGCCTCGCTCGACCTGGAGTTCGAACCTCTTTGGGAGGCCTGGCGGTCGGACGGGAGTCCGCGAAAGGATCCCGGACCCGGCCGTCTGGCCAAGGATCTCATCTCTTTGATCCGCGAGATTCAGGAGCGCGACCGGGTCTGGAGGTCGAAGCTGGAATCGCTCCGGGATTCGCTCGGTGCAAAGCTTGACGATGTCCGCAAGGGACGGGCGGCCCTCGGAGCCTACTCCTCCAAGTTCCGCTCCAACCAACCCCCGAGGTTCAGGGACCAGCGGGTGTAGTAGAGGGGCAGGCACGGTGTGCTTGCCCACGGAGGTTTTGCGTGGGGGGGGCAGGCACGGTGTGCTGCCCTACGGAGGCTTCTCGTAGGGCGGGTCACCGAACCCGCCTAAACTCTCTAGACCGGCTCGGCAAAACCTTCCCACAAGCCCGATTCAAGTTCTGTTTCCGCTTTTGTAACCCGTTGGAATAAAGCCGTTTCTTCTCCATCCGACATGATGGTCCAATCGGCCCCGTCCTTGCTCTCTCCAGCCGGGGAGGGCAGGCACGGTGTGCTGCCCTACGGAGGTTTTTCGCAGGGCAACTGGGCAGGCACGGTGTGCTGCCCTACTACGGAGATTCTTCGTAGGGCGGATCACCGAACCCGCCAGGGAACCACGGCGAAATTAACACGAAAGTTAAAGTCCCCTCTCAATCTTCCGATAAGTACGGGGCAGGCACGGTGTGCTGCCCTACGGAGGCTTTTCGCAGGGCGGGTCACCGAACCCGCCCAAACTTCCGCCCTGGGGGATCCATGGCTCCGC
>CAKKSE010000007.1:10697-42542 GCA_919903025.1 Nitrospiria bacterium
CCGCCCTGGGGGATCCATGGCTCCGCTTCGCATCCTGACCTTCAACTGGCACGAGGCGTATATCTGCCTCCTGGCAAAGACCGGCCACAAGTTCACGGTTGTTGACAAGCATAAGGGAGGTCACGCCGGCTGGCTTCAAGGGACGCGGCCGGTTCCCCCGAACGTGACGCTTCTTCCCATCGGATCGGAGGCCGAGGCTGTCACGCGTGCCCGGCGGGGCGCGTTCGATCTCGCCGTCTGCCACAACCTCCGCGACCTTGCCGATCTCAAGGACGTCCCGATCCCCAAGATCGTCGTTTTCCACAACATGTTCTCAACGGAGATTGCGCTTACGGCGCTTGCGGGCCAGCAAGCGCCTGAAAAAAAGACGTACATTGGGCAGTACCTCTCCCTCTGGGACGAGAAAACGCGAGCCGTGTTCATCTCGGAGAAGAAGCGGGCCGACGCCTTGGGAATCGAGGGCCGGGTGATCCTGCCGGGCATCGACCTGGACGAATACGGAGGGTACCGCGGCGAGACGTCTCGCGTCCTCCGCGTGGGGAACTTCTTCACAGGACGGGACATCATGCTCGGCCACTCGGACGCGCTCGCCGTTCTCCGCGCCTTGCCTGTGACTGTCCTGGGGATCAATTCGGACATCCCCAGGGCGCGGCTTTCATCCTCGTGGGACGACTTGAGGGAGCAGTACCGCTCGCACCGCGTTTACCTCAACACGACGATCGACCGGTTCGAGGATGGGTACAATCTTTCGATGCTGGAGGCGATGGCGACGGGGATGCCCGTAGTCGCGACGCTCAACCGGACGTCGCCGGTCGAGGACGGGGTGAGCGGGTACATCTCGGACGACGCGGAGGTTGTTCACGGGCGGCTGCGAATGTGCCTCGCGGATGCGGCGCTTGCCAAGCGGCTGGGGAATCGGGCGAGGGACACGGTGGCTTCCAAGTTCCCGTTATCCCGGTTCGTCGAAGCGTGGAATGATGCCTTCGAGGAAAGCGTGCAGTCATGTTCCAGTCGTCCGGGGGCCGGAGGAAGCTGTTGTGCCGCGAAAGCCCCCCTTGTCCCCCCTTTGACAAAGGGGGGGATGGGGGGATTCTTTCACGGGAAGGAATCGGTCCGGCCCGACGAGGGGGCGTTCGACGGCGCGCGAAAGCGCATCCTCCTCTCGTACTGCGCCAACCCGCAGACGGCGGCCGCGTATCTGGAGCGGGCCTTGCGGAAGGACCACGACGTCCTGACATGCGGTCCGGACATCGCGGGCCACGGGGCCATCGTGGAGGACCGGATCGAACCGATCTGGAAGGTCTGGAACCTCGAGGCCGTCAAGGATCGTGTTCGGGCCCACGATGTGTCAAGCCTGGTTCTTGACGCGCAGGCGCTGGAAGCGGCCCGCGCGGTTCGTCCGGGATGGGAGCCGGACCTCTTCCTCTGGGTGGACACGGCGATCTATTACCCGCTCGATGGGATGAATCGGCTTGCTTGTCCGAAGGCGGCGTACTTCATCGACAGTCACAACGAACTCGAGCGCCATCTGGAGATGGCTCCTCTATTCGACGTCGTCTTCGTTGCCCAGCGGGCGTACATCCCGGCATTCCGGCGGGCGGGGCACCCTTCCGTCCATTGGCTTCCCCTCGCCTGCGATCCAGACGTCCATGCCAAACATGCTCTTCCGAAGGTCCACGACATCGGCTTCGTGGGGACGATCAACGGCGATCTCAACCCGCGCCGCGTCGAGATGATCGAGCTTCTCAAGAGACATTTTCCCGTCCATGTGGAGCGGTGCTTCCTGGAGGACATGGCCCGTGTATTTTCCCAGTCACGAATCGTTCTCAACCAGTGCGTGAAGAACGATCTCAACATGAGGGTATTCGAAGCGCTTTCTTGCGGAAGCATGCTGTTGACCGACGAGGCCGACGGCCTGACCGAATTCTTCGAAGACCGAAAGCACCTCGTCGTTTACCGGAACGAAAAGGAGCTGGTCGACCTGGCTCGCCGCTATCTCGACCACCCGGAAGAAAGGGAAGGGATCGCGGCGGCGGGACGGGCGGAAGTGCTCGCACGGCACACGTATGGGCACAGGGCCGGCAAAATCCTGTCCGTGGTCGAGGAGGCCGCGCCAGCTCCCTCTGGAAGGCGTCCGAGGGCGGACGCGCCCGGCGACGGATATCCGTCCAAGGATATGGCCTCGCGTTTGCCGGATTACTACAGCCAGGAACGGCCGGAGATATTGTCCCTGGTGCCGGCGGACGCGGCCTCTATCCTCGACGTCGGGTGCGGCGAGGGCGCCCTGGGCGCTTCCCTGCTCCGCCGTGGGGCGAAGCGGGTCGTCGGGATCGAGCGCGAGCCGCGGGCGGCCGCCATTGCCCGGTCGCGCCTCACGAGTGTGATCGAGGGAGATGTGGAGGCCCTCGTCCTTCCGTTCGACGACGGGGCGTTCGATTGCATTGTCTGCGCGGATGTACTTGAACACCTGATCGATCCATGGATGATGCTCCGAAAGCTCTCCCGTCTGCTCCGGCCCGGAGGCACATTTGTCGCGAGTATTCCCAACATCCGAAACATCGAGATCCTTGCGCGGCTGGTCGAAGGGCGGTGGACGTACGAGGACGCGGGTCTCCTCGACAAGGGGCACCTCCGCTTCTTTGCCAAGGCCGACATCGAAGACATGCTCAAGCAGGCCGGGTTTTCCGTGCGGTTCGGGGGCCAGTCCGTGTGTCCGCTCTTTCTCCAGTTCAAGGACCGGCCTTTCGACGGGACCATCCAGGTTGGACGTCTCCGGATCGAAGGACTCAGCCTGGAAGAATTCAGGGACCTCTTTGTCGTCCAGTACATGATCCAAGCCGGCAAGACGGCGCTTGTTGCAGGCGGGTCAGACGCAGGCCGATGCGCGGCAACCAGCAGGCCGGAGCCAAACTTGCGAGAAAGACGCGAGGTGATTGCAATGCCGACAAGCACATATGAGCACATTCGGACGTTTGTCCAGTTCCTGATAACGTTGCGCCCTTCGTCCGTGCTGGACATCGGGGTCGGCAATGGAAAGATGGGTTTCATCGCGCGGGACCTGCTGGATGTCATGATCGGAGAGAGACATCGCAGGCAGGATTGGAAGGTCAGGCTTGACGGCATCGAGGTCTTTCAGGACTACATCCAGGATCATCAGAGGGCGATCTACGATCACATCTATATCGGCGATGCCTTTAAGGTCATTGACGGCTTGGGCTGCTACGACTTGATCGTTCTTGGCGACGTCTTGGAGCACTTCGAGAAATCACAGGCATGGGAATTCCTGGACAAGTGCGCAGCCCACGCGCAAAAGAGCCTCATCATCAACATGCCGTTGGGCGAAAGATGGGTTCAAGGCCCCATATATGGGAATCCGTGGGAGGAGCATCGGTCATTCTGGAGGTACGAGGATCTGGAGCCGTTCGTTGCGGACAAGGCCTTCTTTGATTTTCCCCAATGTGGACGATACGGGTGCGTGTTGGTCCAGACGGAGGATTACCAGAAGTACAGAGCGGGCCAAAAAGCGAAGTCCGCGGCAACAGGCATCCGGGCGTGGAATGCAGGCTCGGAACACCCCGAACGCAATGATGCCTCAGGACTGGCGAGCCGGTCCTGCGCCTCGGTGCCGGAGAAGGACACAGCGCGCGAAGCCAGCCGAGCCCGCGAAAAGGCCCGGATCGCCTTTTTCTGCGACCACACGGCGGGAACGGGGGGCGGGGAGCGGTACCTCCTTACGATGGCCGATACTCTCAGCCGCAGGTACGAAGTCGATCTCTTCGTCCGGGACGAGCGGCTTCTGCCGAACGCGAAGCATGTCCGGGAGGCGCTCGGTCTCGATTGGCCCGCCGAACGGATCCGCGGAAAGGTCCTTCGGGACATGGCGGAGATCGAGCCTTACGACCTCTTCATCAACGCGTCGCATTTTCAGATCCATCCTCCCGTTGCGCGGCGCAACCTTCTCTTCACCTTCTTCCCGCAGTACGGCCGGCCCGACCTCGCCCGGAGATACGACCGCGTTCTGACCATCTCCCGCTTCTGCCAGGAGTGGGTCCGGCGGAACTGGGGAATGGGGAGCGGTCTCCTCTATCCGTGCGTGGAAGATCCGCGCCTGACTCCCGGCGGGAAGACGGACCGGATCGTGAGCGTCGGCCGGTTCTTCGAGGCTAAAGACGGAAACAACAAGAACCACCGGGCGATGATCGAGGCGTTCCGCCGGATCTGCGACGCCGGGACCCCGGGATGGGAGCTGGTCCTCGCGGGCGCGACGGACCCGAGCCAGACGGCGTACGTCGAAGAGCTGAGGCGTCTTTCCGCCGGGTATCCGATCCGAATCCTCACGGACGTTCCGTACGAAGAGCTTCGTGACGTTTATCGCGCGGCCCGGGTCTACTGGCACGCGGCGGGCCTGGGAGCCACGGCACCGTCCGGGATGGAGCACTTCGGGATCACGATCGTCGAGGCGATGCGCGCGGGGGCCGTTCCGGTTGTTTTCGGTGGCGGCGGGCCGGCCGAGATCGTGTCTCACGGCGAGAGCGGACTCATCTTCAAGGACGCCGATGAGCTTGTCCTGCTCACGGCGGGCCTCATCCGGGACCTTTCTCGAATGGAAGAGATGGCGAAAGAGGCGCAGACGTCGAGCCGCCGCTTCGGGCGGGAGGCATTTGACCTGGGCCTGATGGAGGTGGTCGAGGGGGTTCTGTCCCCCGACCGTCTGCAAGAGGCCGTTTCCCGCGCTCGCCGCGGCGGCGACGCCGAAGAGTCATCATTCCTGGAAGATCTCGCCGATCGTCCCGACGCCGGGTTCGACCTGTTTCTGGAACTGGGCGATGCCCGATACAGGATGGGGAGGCGTGAGATGGCCCGCGCCGCCTGGGCCCGGGCCGTGGACCTGGAACCGGACCACGCGCTGGCCCCCTGCCTACGAGAGCTGACGGCGAGGATCGATGAACAGCGGCGCGAGCGGAGCCGGATCGCCTCCGGCCGTCTTTTTGACGGCGCTTATTTCGAGGATGGCCGGGCTCGCGGGGTAAGCGACTACGAGAACTACAACGCGACATGGGCCGAGGGGCACGCGAAGACTCTTTGGGACGTGTTTCGGCCTGGGAGTTGTCTGGAGATCGGATGCGCCAAGGGGGACATGGTGGCGTCTCTCCGCCGAATGGGCGTCCGGGCCTTCGGGATGGACGTTTCCGCCTACTCCGTCGGTCAGGCCGCGGGCGAGGCCGCGCCGTACCTCCACGTGGGGAGCGCGGCGGCGCTTCCGTTTTCGGACGCCTCGTTCGACCTCGTGGCGGGAATCGAGGTTCTGGAGCACGTTCCCGAAGAGGCGGTGCCAGCGACGCTGGCCGAGATTCGCCGCGTCTGCAGAGGCGCCGTCTTCCTCACCGTGGCCAACACGACGGCGACCCAACCTCACGACTTCTTCAAGGACATCTCTCACGTCACGATGAAGCCGCTCGGCTGGTGGCAGGACAGGATGCGCGAAGCGGGATTCGGCCTCGTGGACGGGGAACTTCCCATCGGGGAGTTCCTGGGCCACCAGCTCGTGGCGCGGGTCGTTCCCCCGGCGGCCGCTGACATAACGCCGGCTGAATCTTCGGCAGACGATCCAGTGAAGGCGCTCTGCGCAGATGCCGCGGAGGCGCTCAAGAGCGGAGACGCGGATGGGGCGCGGAGGCTCTTCGAGCGGGCCGCGTCGCTCAACGGGCACACGGCCGAGCCTTACCTGGGCTTGGGGGCCGTCGCTATTTACGAATCGTCGTATGTCGAAGCCCGGCAATGGTACGAGAAGGCCGTGAAGCTTGCTGGGGAGGATCCCAGGTCCCTCTTTGGCCTGGGGCTTGCCCACTGGGGAGGCGGAGAGAAGGAAACGGCCCTGGACTGCTTCGTTCGAGCGGCGTCGCGCGACGCGGACAACCCGGCGCTTGTCTATCACCTCGTGCAGGCGGCGCACGCCGCCGGAAAGCTCGAAACGGCGGTGGAGCCGTTGGAGCGATACCTCGATCTCCACCCTGCGGATTCCGACTTTCTCCTCAGCTACGCGGGCGTCTGCGCGAGACTCGGGAGGAGATCGAACGCAGAGGAGGCGCTTTCGAGACTCAGGCTCATCGCCCCCGACCAGGACGGTCTGAAGGATCTGGAAAAGACGCTCGAAGAAACGGCGGGATGCCGCGAGTGAAGACCGAGGTTGTCTCCTCCCGGACGGGCCGTCCCGTTCCCGTCGTCCAGGGCGTGACGCTCCACAGCCGTTACGATCCCGTGGCGGAGGGGGAGGCGTGGGCCGCCGCGGCGGCGGAGCGTCTCAAATCGTCCGAGCGCCAGTCTCCCTCCATCGTCCTCGGCCTTGGGTTCGGGTACCACATCCGTCCGCTCGTCAGAATGATCGAAGCGTCCGGGGGCGGCCCGGTTGCCGTCTGGGAACCCCGGCGGGAGATCGTCGAGGCGGCGAGGGCGGAAAGAGCTCTGGAGGATCTCTCGCCCCGGATACGCCTCATCTCGGGCCGCAACCCTCCCGCTGACGTTCTGAAGGAGACGCCCGCCGAGCAAGTCCTTGTTCACGAACCGTCGAGCCGGCTCGATCCCGGTCTCTACGACGCCTATCGCGGCCAGTTTATGAACCGCGGCCGGCGGTTCCGGGTCCTCGTCGTGGGGCCGCTGTACGGCGGGACGCTGGAGATCGCGGGGTACGCCGCGCGGGCGCTCCGGTCGCTCGGACACGAGGCCGAATGGCTCGACTTCTCGACCCTCGCGGGTCCGTTCCACTCCGTGAACGACTTCACGAAAGATCCGGCGCACCGGAGCAAGCTCAACGCCCTCTACGCCCAGTTCTGCTCCGGTGTCATCGTAGCCAGGGCCCTCGACTACAAGCCTGACCTGGTTTTCTCCCTGGCCCAGGCCCCGCTCATCCCCGAAGCGATCGACGAGCTCAGGCGGCACGGAATCCCCACGGCGTTCTGGTTCGTCGAGGATTTCAGGCACATGGCGTACTGGAAGGGGCTCGTCTCGCGCTACGACGCCGTCTTCCCCTTCCAGGCCGGCGAGTGCCTTGCGGAGATGGGCGCGGCCGGCGCCCGGAACGTCCACTACCTCCCGGCGGCGGCGGACCCGGAGATCCACCGTCCTCTCGTGCTCTCGCGCGCGGAGCAGGAGACGTTCGGGAGCGACGTCTCGTTCATGGGGGCCGCCTACTACAACCGGCGGCGGATGCTCACGGGCCTGATCGATTTCGACTTCAGGATCTGGGGGGAGGGATGGCCCGATGCGGGACCGTTGGAGGGCGCGGTCCAGCGGAACGGCGCCCGGATCGCCGCCGAGGACGCGGTCAGGATCTACAACGCGACGAAGATCAACGTGAACCTCCATTCCTCCGCCTACCACGAGGGCGTCAACCCCGTGGGCGACTCGGTGAATCCCCGGACGTTCGAGATCGCGGCCTGCGGGGGGTTCCAGCTCGTTGACAAGCGATCCCTCCTTCCCGACCTGTTCGGCGAAGACGAGATGGCGACGTTTGATGACCTCGAAACATTGCGGGACGGAGTCCGGAGATATCTGGCGGACCCGGAGGCGCGGGCGGCGATGGCCGAGCGCGGCCGGGCGCGGATCCTGGCCGAGCACACCTACACGCACCGGATGGCGGAGATGTTTGGGTTCCTGACGACCCGCGGCGTCCTCAAGCCATCCGCCGGGTCGGACGGATACGAGCGCGTCGAAGACTTGGTCCGACTGGCGGGACGTGAAAGCGAGATCAGTGCCTACCTTTCCCGTTTCAAGGACCGCGAGCGGATCTCGCTCGACGAAATCGTAGCCGACATTCGCAAGGGCGGCGGGGCGCTTTCCCGCACGGAGGGCCTGTTTCTGCTGTTGAAGGAGCTGGGCGGGTAGCGTGATGTTCAAGATATCCCCTCTCCCTTGAGGGAGAGGGCTGGGGTGAGGGTGAAGGGGTTGTTCTCCCGGCATTTCCCCCCACCTGATTCCTCCCCCTCAAGGGGGGAGGAGCCGAAGAACTCCGGGAAGTGATGCACGGGTTCGTGAGAGGAGATCGATCGGAGTGAAAGAGATACTCGTCCTCGCCATCACGCGGATGGGGGACCTGATCCAGCAGACGCCTCTTCTCTCGGCGCTTCGCGCCCGCCATCCGGACGCCCGAATCACCGTCCTGGTGGAGGAGAAGTTCCGGGACGTCTGCGGCGGTGTCCCCTTCATCGACCGCATCGTGGCCTGGGACAAGGCCGGTCTTGTCCGCGAGGCGTCGGACTCCTCCCGCTCGCTCGTGGATCGTTTGCGCTCCATCGAGGCGGCGGTCCGTGAGATCGGTCCGGGCCCTTTCGACCTCATCGTCAACATGATCCACTCCCAGTTCGGCGCGCTGATCGTCCGCCTCGTCCCCCATCGTGAGGTGTGGGGGATGACGATTGACGACGAGGGATACCGGGCGATCCGGTCCCCCTGGCTCCGTTACTTCTTCACGGCCGTGAGCCACCGCAGGCTCAACACGTTCAACCTCGTGGACATGTACCGGCTGAACGTTCCGGGTCAGACCGGACCGGGGCGGCTTGTGTTCGACGTATCCGATGAGGCCCGGAAGTGGGCGGGGGAGTTCCTCGGAGAGTGCGGAGTTCGGAGTTCGGAGAGGAGAGGGACGAGTTCGGAGTTCGGAGTTCGGAGTTCGGAGGCCGGGAGTTCAAGGAAAGACCCCTCTCCCCCGCATGGGGGAGGGGGTTGGGTGAGGGGAAAGCCCCCGGCGCCGCTCGTGGCGATCCAGCCGGGGGCCAGCAAGGAAGAACGTCGATGGCCGCCGGAGCGTTTCGGGGAATTAGCCCGGACGCTCGCCGGCGCCGGTTGCCGGGTCCTTCTTCTCGGCGTGGAGGGAGAGCGTCCATCGGCGGAGATCGTGAAGAGGACCGCGGGCGTCGATATGATCGACGCCGTCGGAAAGACATCCATCGACCGGTTGGGCGCCCTCCTCGAGAACGTCTCCCTCCTCGTGACGAACGATACCGGCACGATGCACATGGCCGCGGCTGTCGGGACGGGCGTTCTCATGCTCTCCATGTGCCACTCGAACCCCTTCGAGACCGGGCCGTACGGCGAGGGGCACTGGGCCGTCTCGCCGCGCCTCGCCTGCTACCCCTGCGAGTTCTCGACGGAGTGTCCGGATCGGGTCTGCACGCGGATGATCCCCGTCGAGGCCGTTGCCTGCGCGGCGAAGGCGATGCTTACCGGGGCCGAGCGCGTCGATGAAGGACCGGTCTGGGCGTCGGTGGATCTGTGGCGGACTTCTTTCGACCCGAACGGACTTCTCCGGTTCCGGCCGCTCTTCAAGAGGTCGCTCACGGCGGAGAGGATGGCTCAACTCGTGTACGCACGGACGTGGGCGTCCTTCCTGTTCGGGAAGCCGGGGGACGCCGCGGAAGAAGAGCGGGAGGATTACCTCGGCGGTGGGTTGCTGGAGAACGTGCGCGCGCCGATGGTCCGGCCCTTTGAAATGGTTGCCGAGAAGGCCGGCAGGGGCGCGGCGGCGGCGGCGGAGGTGGCGCGTCTCGCGGGAGAAGCGGGCGGGCCGGGGCACCGGCTCGACGAGATCGAGTCGCTCGGAAGGGCGCTCCGGGAGCTGGACGCCGGGATTGAGCGGATCGCAGAGACAGAACGGGTCACGGCTCCCCTTGTCCGGTACTTTCTCTTCCTGAAGGAGGCGATCTTCGGTGCGGATGTAGCCGGTCTGGCCGGGCAGACGGCGGCCGCGTACGCCGATCTGGAACGGCTCGCGAAGTTGTCCGGGACCTTCCTTCATTTCCTTGAGGATCCGGCGTCGGGAGCGCCGGCTCGTCAACACGCTCTCACGTCCTGACGAAATGAGATCGCCGTTATGGAACGCAGTCGAACCCGTGCTCCGAGAAATGCCCGGCGCCTGGAGCGCCGGGTTGGGCGGCAACAATCATGGCTGCACCTTTGGGCCTGACCCGCGAGCAGTGTGCCAAAACGCGAGCACTTCCACAGCCTTCGTGGTTACGCGATAGTAGAGATGGTAATGAATGCGACTGAGATGAACTCGCCTCACTCCGGCAAGCTTCACGTTACGTGCGCGGGCACCGACGCTGGGTTGATCGGAAAGCAAGGCGAACACGCGCTCAATCTCTTCATAAATTGCGCTTGGGGCGGCTGGCCGATTCGATTCCCACCATGTCGCGGCTTCTTCAATCTGAGCGGCCGCGCGATGGGTTACCTCTATTGAGAGCCGCTGGCTCAAGTGGTGTGGCGAAGGTTTTTGAGAAGCTGATCGGCGGGGATGACTTCACCACGCTCGACTTCGGCGATGGCAATCAGCAACTCCGCTTCTTGCTCGGGCGAGAGATCAAACGTCTCGTCGTCATCGCGCGCAAGAATGGTGACGACAGCACCCTCGTCAAAGGCTGTGCCTTCAACGACGACCCTTCCATCAATCACTTTTCCAGTCGCAACTCGCATGACAGAAATTCTACCCCAAAGATGTTGTCACATCGATGGTGACGCCTAGCCAAATGATAACACGTTGAGCTTGTTGGAGCAAATTGGAGACGTCAAGACCTGGTCCATGGGGCGTCGGCCCTGCGTCCCGGTGAAGAAAATTCCTCCCGTGCGGCCAAAAGTTCCCGTTGGGTCTCTCCCAGGCGCTGGATTAGCCTGTCTTCATAATGACTTGTGAGTATGGACCGGATGGTATCCATTCTGCGAAACGCTAAGAAGAAAGTTAAAGTTCCAATTCAACTTTGCCGATAAGCGGGACATGAAAGAGATGGTTGGGCAAAAGGGCGATTCGACCGGCAACGGGCTCTACTCGATCAAAGAGGTCAGCCGGCAGACCGGCGTTCCGTCTCACACGCTCCGGTTCTGGGAGTCGCGCTTCGGGGAGTTTCTCCAGCCGCGCCGGACGCCGGGCGGACAGCGCCGATACGACGGGAAGGCGGTGGAGGCCGTCCGATTGATCCAGAGCCTAGTCTACGAGCAGGGCATGACGCTCGCGGGGGCCCGGCGGGAGCTGGAACAGCGCGAGGGGGTCAAGGACGCGATTCAGCAGAAGGAGATGGAGATCATCCTCTCCGAGATCACGGAATTGGTCCGCGAAAGGCTCATTTCCGCCCTTGACGAACCCAAGGGTTGACGAGAATCGGCATGTGATGGGCCAGGGAGGCCCGTGCTTGGCACAGACGCTTTTTCCCATGGAGGACCAGATGGGTGAACTCAAATCGGCGCAGTTGATAACTGGCCGTTTCGACGAGGAAGTCGAAACAAGACGGCATCGGACCAAGACAGCGCCCGACGAAGACCTGAGGGACGTCAAGCAGTTCAGCTCGGACAAGATACTCAAGCATCTTGATCGGGTCAACGACTGGATCCAAGGGGGCAATCCTCCACCGATCACGGTTGAATTGGATATGACGAACGTCTGCAACCACCACTGTCCCGAGTGCGTGGTGAACTATTTCCGCCTCTCGGATGAGAACTCTCTACCCCGAACGCTGGCGGAACGGATCATCGACGAACTGGGCGAGGCCGGAGTTCGGGCGCTGATATTTACCGGCGGCGGAGAGCCCTTGTGCCACCCCGATACGCCGGACATGGTTACACGCGCCCGTGCGCGGGGAATGGACGTCGGTTTCATCACGAATGGGCAGCTGCTGAAGCCAGAGTCCGCGGAGAAGATCCTGCGGAACTGTATCTGGGTTCGCGTATCACTCGACGCCGCAACACCGGAAGTCTTCCAGAAGACCCACGGCAAAAACGGCGCGAGTTTCAACAAAGTCGTTGAGAACATCGTGATGCTCGTCAAGACCAAGAAAGAGCTTGGAAGTTCCTGCACCGTGGGCGTCGGTTACTTGACCAGCAAGGACACGCAAGGGGACCTGCGAAAAGCGGCCCTCCTCTGCAAAGGGTTGGGGGTTGATTACATCCAATACCGGCCGATGCAGATCCATAACGGGGGGCAGTTTGAGTACGACTGGGAGGACGTGGCGGCCGAGGTCGAGGGCTGCCTTGATCTGGGCGGAAACGGTTTCAACGTGCTCTACTCCAAGCACAAGTACGATATGATGAAAAGATGCGACTACGGCAGAGACTACGGGGAATGCTACGGTCATCAGTTTGCCACAGTCGTGTCGGCGACGGGAAAAATGTACATCTGCTGCCATCTGCGAGGATACGAGAAATACCGCCTCGGGAACCTCAAGGAGAAGAGCTTCGTGGAGATCTGGAACTCCGAAGAGCGCAAGGCGGCTTACAACTCCATCGATTTCAACGACTGCATCCCCTTATGCCGCTGCAATACGTTCAACCAGGTTCTTTGGAACGTCACAAGACCTAAGGAGCACGTGAATTTCCTGTGATGGAGGCGCCGATGAAAAGGGTATTGCTCGTCAATCCGTCCATCGCGTACGCCACGTGGAAGGCCGATTTGAACGTCCCATCGCCGGACCATACGTTCATCCGTCTTGCGCTGGCCTACCTGGCAGGTGCTCTCCGGGAGAAGGGGCACGAGGTCAGTCTGGTCGACCTTCGGACGATTTCCGGGTGGGAGGAGTTCGAGGAACGGGTGCGGTCAGCGGCTCCGGACGTCGTCGGGATATCGCATCAGACCATCGAATTTTCGATCGCACAGGAGGCGGCGAGGCGGATCAAGAAGATCGACGGGAGGATCTGTGTGGTTGTCGGGGGCGCCCACGCAACGATGTTTCCGGAGGAGTGCTTGAAGTCGGGGCACGTCGATTACGCCGTCCGCGGGGAAGGAGAGATCAGCTTCCCGGCGCTCGTTGAGGATCCGTCGTCTTTTCCGCCCTCGTTCTGGGGAGAAACGCCCGACCTGGACCGAATCCCGTTCCCGGTTAGGGATATCTGGGACGACTATGAAACACGGATCCGGCGGGAGCCGTTCGGCATCTCCGGGTTCCGCTTCAAACTTCCGATGGCTGAGATGATCAATACCAGGGGTTGTCCCTTCAATTGCTCATTTTGCGATGGTCCAGGCGAGAAACAAATCTACACGAGGATTTCCCAGTCCGGCGATAGGATTCCATACATCCGGGGCCGGAGCGTCGCCAACGTCATCGCCGAGATTAAGGCGCTGAGGGCGCGCTACGGAATCCAGTCCGTGATGTTCCACGACGACCAGTTCGTCATCAGGCGGTCCTGGATCGAGGAGTTCGTGAGAGCCCTCCACGACGAGGGGCTGGTCAAGAGCGGTTTCGAGTGGGTGACCTCTTGCAAGGCGGATATTGTCTGCAAGTACGAAGGTCTTTTTGAAAAGATGGCCGAGGCTGGGCTTCGGCTGCTGATCATCGGATTCGAGTCTTTCAGTCCGCGCATCCTCAAGTGGTTCAACAAGACGGCGACCGCCGAGCAGAATTTCAAGGCCGCGGAGATATGCAAGAAGTACGGAATAAAGATCTGGGCGAACTATATCCTCGGGGTGCCAACGGGCGAAGGCTGGAGAATTCAGGACGATCTCCTGACCGTTGACGGGGTTCTTCAAGTGGAGCCTGTCCACTATTCCCCCGCGTTTTATACCCCGACACCGGGGAGCCCTCTTTATGCGTGGTACAAGAACAACAACCTCATTCTTGAAGCCCGAACGCGGGAGGATCTGGGAGAGAGGGGGCCCTTCACGCCCAAGGTCAAAGGCGTGGATTACGAATTCCTGCGGGCCATCATGGTGGACGACTCCATTTTCGCGTGACACGGGAGGAAGCGATGGCATCCTTGAAGGTCCTGAACGCTCTCCATGAAGTCGATTATCACGCGCCCACGGAAGGCCCTCCGGCGCCAACCGGGCAGGAGGCCGAGGCCCTGTTCGAATCCGAGAAGGCTCTCGCCGCCGCCGCCAACATCATCAAGAAGAAGACGGCGCTCCTCCAAGCCAGGCATGTGAGCCACCTGAAAAGGCTTTCCTACCTTGAGAGCGTGGTGTCGGAGAAGGATCGAATCATCAGGCAGCGAGAAGTTCTCGTCAGCAAGCTTGTGTCCGGTTTCTGTGCCGTTGCGCCCCTGAACGCCTCTCGGAGCGACGGGCCGTTGCGCGCGAGCGTCTCGATCGTCATTCCGGTGCGAAACGGGGGGGACCGACTGAGGCGATGCCTGGACAGGATCAGCCGCCAGAAGAAGGTGGATCGGGTCGAGCTGATCGTCATCGACTCCGGCTCCGCGGACGGCTCCGTTGACGTTGCGAAGAGTCATGGCGCGAAGGTGATCCAGATTCCCAGCGAGTCCTTCAATCACGGCGCCACGAGGCAGCTGGGCGTGCACCATGCTTCCGGCGAGTACGTCGTCTACACGGTGGATGACGTCGTTCCGAGCAGCGACTATTGGTTGTTCAAGGTGGTGGCTGCATTCGAAGCAAACTCGGACCTCTCGGTGATCACGGCCCGGCAACTCATAACGGAGGACGCCGATCTTTATAGCCGGTGGGCAAATGAGACCGGGTACGAAGCGTACGGCCTGACGGCTGACACGAAATATTCCATGACGTCTCCAGATCTCTTCGACTTATTGCCCGTGCCGATGAAGCGGCGGATGTCGTTCGTCGACGATGTGTGCGCGTGCTACAGGAAAGAGAGCCTCCTGCGGTATGGCTTTGCGAGCCTTGCCAATGGTGAAGATGTCGACATCGGCGCGAGAATGGCGCGCGCCGGAGAGCGTTTGGGGTTCTTGAACACGGCCGGCGTGTACCACTGGCACTCGGACGGCCCGGCCTACTTCTTGAAGCGCAATTACAACGGGGCAAAAACGTTTGTCGACGTTTTGGCCGACGAACTCCCTAATTTCGAGACTCTCTGCGTCAGCTCGGTCGATGACATTCTCAGGAAGTCCTGGGTGTTGTATCACACGATCCGGCTCGCACTCCTCGAATGGGAGCCGGGGGCGGAGGCCAGACTTGACGATATCGGAGTCTTTCTCGGGCGGTTCAACGATGTTGTCGAACATTACCAGTGTCGAATGAAGAAGGTGACGGAGGACGCGGGCGGAGATTCGGATATGAGAGCCCTCCTCGAGGCGTTGTCGGGAAAGACGCTTGTGACGACGACGGAGGGAAACCACTTCAGGTACAATCATCTGATTCTCAACTTCAGCGAGGACCTGCGACGCTTCTTGGGTTATTGCATAGAGAGACGCGGTTCCATGCGGATCAATAAGGAGGCATTTGGGGATGTGCTGTTCAAGATCGCGAGCGCGGTGATCGGAAACGCTTTGGGGTATTGGTACATGCACCTGAAGAAGTGTGGGCATGGTGAAGAAATGAGCCGGGTGGACCTGGCGTTGGCCAAGGGGGTCTGCTTTCGATGAGGGGATCGTGCGCTGGAACACCGGCTCTGGGATATCCCCTCGCCAGCGGAGACGTGCGGGGGTGCGGTTTGCGGGACGGCGAAACAAGCGAGTCGTACGGCCTCGTCTACCCCGAGAGGCCGATCTGGGAGCATATTCATCTCCCGGCATATTTTTCGATCGAGACCACGATCAAATGCCCGGCGAGATGTACGATGTGTCCCCGGCCGGCCGTAATCCAGAGCCGGCACAACAAGGTGATGCCGGAATGGATGGTGGCGAAGGTGCTGGACGAGATCGACTGGCCCTGTTTCATCAACTGGGAATGGATCAACGAGCCTCTTTGCGATGATCGGATATACGGATTCATGGCTCAGGCCAAGGCGAAGGGGGTCCGGAACTGGATTACGACGACAGGATACCTGTTGAGCGATGAGCGCGCGCGGCGACTATTGCACAGCGGTGTGGACGTGGTCGTGTTCTCCATCGACTCCCTGGACGCCCCGCTCTACGAGCAGATCCGGAAGCTGCCCCTGGATCGAGTGATGGAAAACGTGAAGGCGTTCATGGCGTACAAGGAGAGGACCGGATCCCGGGTGGACGTATGGGTGTCGAAGATCCAGCTTCCGGTCACGCGACATGAAAGTCGGGACGAGTTCAGGCGCGTGTTCACCGAGATGGGGGTCTCGCACGTGCAGTTTCCAGCCTATCGCCTGAGAGGCGGGGCGATGGACAGGGAAGCGGGGGCGGCAATGACGCCGGACAAGAGTGAGTGTTATTTCATCGAGAACGAGATGGCGATCACGACGGACGGGAGCGTTGTGTTGTGTCCATGTGAGGCAGGGGCGTGGGATCAGCCCGTGGCCAGTATCGCCAATCGGTCTCTCCGGGAGGCTTGGTTTACACAGGAGAGGATCGACTTGATCTCTCTGGTTCGGAGCCGGGGACTCAGGGCTTACGAATTGTGCCGGGAGACGACGGGACTTCCCGAATAGCCAGAGCTTCACGGCTTTACGCCGACTTACAGAGACGGGGCGAGCCTCCATCCCTTCGGCTCGGTCGAGACGGTTTGTGACGTCGGAACCGAAGCGATCGGGCGCGGGGTGGCGAACTGAGAGTTCTTCCGGGTGCCTGGTCGCTACGGGAGGAAAGGGTTGGCGACTCGGAGGCTCTCGTATCGTTGCCCGGAGTTGAGGTCCTCGCTGAGGAGGGTGGCGCATCCCGCCGAGAGGGCGGACTGGACGATCAGCGCGTCCCAGAAGGAGAGGCGGAATCGCCCCTGCAGGTCGATGGCTTCAAGAATTGCGCGGCCGTCGTTCACCACGACCGGC
Source organism: Nitrospiria bacterium (assembly GCA_919903025.1). Classification (GTDB taxonomy): domain Bacteria; phylum Nitrospirota; class RBG-16-64-22; order RBG-16-64-22; family RBG-16-64-22; genus RBG-16-64-22. The sequence continues at coordinate 27,317 of CAKKSE010000007.1, forward strand.
CAGGCGAGGTAGTTCCGGATGATGCGCTTCGCCGCGATGGATGAGAGGGGGGACGAGCTCTTGCGGGTCACGTTGACGAAGAGCTCCTGGAGGACTTGGGTGCTCAGGACTCCGCATCGCTTCTCCCACAGCGTCCGGATGTGTTCGACGGCCGTCGCGTGCTTTTGGCCGGCCTTGCGATCGTGGGCGTAGACGAGAATGTTCGTGTCGACGAATGTCTTATCGATCATGAAGCTCATCGCGGGCGGAGGGTTTCTTCCAGCCCAGAAGAGGCGCCTTTTCCAGGCGCTTGAGGGCTTCGAGCTTCGATGCCTCGTAGCTCTCGGATTCTTCGACGAGGCTTCGGAGAGTGTCCCCGATGAAGCGGCTGGTGGATTTGTGCTCTCTTGCGGCCAAGACGCGCGTCTTCTTGATGAGCTTTTCGTCGAGGCTCAAGGTTATATTGCGGGACATGGACGATCCTCCCGATCTTGGATCACGCATTTTACGTGAGATCTTAGCCGGTTTGAAGGGATGCTGTCAATGCGCAAGGCGTGGGGGATAGAGAAGCTGGTGTGGGCGACGCTCGACAGCTTCTGCGATACGGGGGCGGAGGTCCTCGGGCGCGGCGTGGCGAACCGGGAGTTCTTCCGGGCGCTCGTCCGGCATTCGTCGTTCGAAGAGTTCCATTTCTTCCCGGGCGATCTCCGTGACGAAAGGACCTCGCGCGCTGCCTACGAAGGGCTCTCTTCGAACGGAAGGGCGGCCGACCGGATGAGATTCATTCCGCGCGTCCGCCTTCCGAAGGCGCTTCGAGAGACGCCTTACGCCGCCATTCACCAGAGCGATCCGTTCACCTACTTCCCGTCGCTCCTCTCTCTCCGTAACCGGCATGCCCGTTCGCCTCTGCCCGTGACGGCCGTAACGCATTCCCTGTCGTACCAGCGGTTCCAGAACGCCTACGTTCAGATGGTCCTGGGCGGGCCGCGTCCAGGCGACGCGATCATCGCAACGTCGCGGGCTGGCGAGACGGCCGTTCGAAACGCGATCGGGGCAACGGCGGAGAGTCTGGGACTTCCGGTCCCGCTGCTCGATGTCATTCGCGTTCCGCTCGGCGTGGATACGGAGCGATTCGCGCCAGGGGGCCGGCCCGGGGCGAGGGAATCGCTCGGGCTTCCGCTGGATGGAGTCATCGTTCTTTGCCTGGGTCGTCTTTCTGCCTACTCGAAGATGGACTTGCGGCCTCTTCTCCTCGCCTTCCAGCGAGCCGCCGGGCGGCGCGCGGATGCGCGGCTGGTCCTGGCCGGCGCGAGCGAGCAGTCGAACTACGTTGAAACGCTCCGGGCGCAGGCCGACAAGCTGGGGGTCGCCGATCGCGTGCTCTTCCTTCCCGACGTCCCCGAGGAAGAGAAGCGAAGCCTCTACCTTGCGGCGGACATCTTTATCTCGCCTTCGGACAACCCGCAGGAAACATTCGGCCTGACCGTCCTTGAAGCGATGTCGTGCGGTCTCCCCGTGATCGCGTCCGACTTCGACGGATACCGCGATCTCGTTGGCCACGAGGAAACGGGATTTCTCGTGCCGACCTATTGGGGGCCTGGCGCGAACCTGGCGACGGAGATCGCCCCCGTCGGTTTCGAGCGCGCGTACCATCTCCTTCTCTCCCAGGGGATCGCCGTTGACGTCGAAGGACTTGCGGACGCGCTCGGCCGCTTCATTCGGTCGGCGGATCTTCGCCGCCGGATGGGCGAGGCGGGTCGAGCCAGGGCCGTCGCGGAGTTTTCCTGGCCTGTGGTGATCGAGAGGTACGAGGAGACGTGGGCGGAACTGGGAGAGAAGGCCCGGAAGAGCTTTCAGGCGCCGCATGGTTCCTCGGCGAAATCCCCCCCAACCCCCCTTTGCCAATGGGGGGATACAGGAGATGAAGATCGGGCAACGCCTCTATTGCAATCCCCTCTCCCCCGGGCCGGGGGAGAGGGAAAGGGTGAGGGGGTGGCGTGCGATCCCTTCCGCTTGGACTACCTTCGCGTCTTCGGCCACTACGTGACGCACGTTCTGGGAGACGGTGACGAGGTTTCGCTTACGGAGTCCGGGAAAGAGGCGTACCGGTCCCGCGACCTGCCGGCCGCCTACGAGGAGATCGCCGGGCTCCTGTCGCCGGAGACTTTGCACGCCGCCATCTTTCTCGCCTCCCGTGGACATACGGTGGGAGAAATCGCGAGGCGCCTTCCGATCGAGGAGCCGTCCGCTGGCTGGCTCCACGTTCAGTGGCTGATGAAGCAGGGGTTGCTGGGCGTCCGGAGTCCAAGGTCCGATATCCAGGCTCCCGCGGAAGCGCAGAGAAGGCGGGAGGAAGCCGCCGGGGCTCCGGCAGGAACCACTAAGCGAGAAGAACAATTTATTAATTTATCAACGTCCCCCAAGGGGGTTCGACGGCTGGTTGTCCAGCTTGCGCGGATGGGGGACCTGATGCAGACGCGGCCGCTGTTGGCGCGGCTCCGGGCGGCTGACGCGGATGGAATGGTCGGTCTCGCCGTTCCGGAAGAGCTTGCGCCGCTTGCCGCGATGATTCCGGAAGTCGACACGGTCATCCCCATTCCGCAGTCGGCGGGAGCCGGACGGAACCTCGCGGAACGATGGTCGGAGGCAAAAAAAGCCCTCGATCCCATCTTCGGAACAGAATGGGACGAGACGTACGTGCTCAACGACGCTCCTGTCGCGCGCCGCCTGGCCCGGCTCGCGGTCGGCGTCGCGTTCGGGTTCGCCCTCGACGGCGTGAACCGCACGGTGCGGCGCAATCCCCGCCCCTTGGGGCGGGGTCAAGGCGCACGAGTGCAAATACCTCCAAACACCCTGGAGGTCGAAGAACCCCCGCCTTTCGAGGCGGGGCTCTTCAACGGCGTCAGGCCGGACTGGCCGATGCGCCTCTTCCGCCTGGCCGCGGCGCACCGCCGCGTCGCGGGACTTCATCTCGCCGACTTCTGGGCCGCGCTGGCTCCGGATGGTGCGCCGTGGCCCGATCCTTCGACGCTCCCGATTCCGGAGCGAGCCGCCCTGGAAGCGAACGAGCTGCTGGCCCAGTCCGGGATTCGAGGGAGCGATGAGTTCGTCGTTCTTGCTCCCGGGGCGCGGCACCTCGCGCGTCGCTGGCCGGCGGTCTGTTTCGGCGAGTTGGCCCGCCTTCTCGGCGAGAAGGGAGTCAGGGTTGTCTTGGTGGGGGACGAAAGCGAGGCCGGGATCTCGGCCGAGGTCGTTTCGGAGGAGGGGGGGCGCGCCGCGGATTTGGCCGGCAGGACGTCGATTCCCGTTCTCGCGGCCGTCCTCGCCCGGGCCGGCGCGGTGGTCGCCAACAATACGGGCACACTGCACTTGGCCGACGCCGTGGGAGCGAAGGTCGTGGGTCTCTACCATGGGCCGGCGTGGTGCCATGAGACATCGCCGGTCGGTTCGGGACATCTCGTCTTTCAGACGGAGCCATCCTGCGCGCCGTGTCCGGATCACAGGCAGGTCTGCGGAGGGCTCGACTGCGCGGGCGCGCTCACGGTCCAGGAAGTTCTTCGGGCGGTGGAATTCCGGATCGCGGGAGCGGTTCCGGAAACAGGCGCGGCCGGGGGCGTCTCGCTCTATCGGACGGGACGAACGGCGGGTCTTCGGGCCTGCATTCCGATCCTGGGGGGGGATGCCGGCGGCCTGTTGCGGGCGCTGTCCCGGAGCCTCCTGTCCGCTTCCCTGGGGGCAAGTGTTCTTGGAAGGATGAAAAAAAAGTCCCCTCTCCCCTTGGCGGGGGGAGAGAGCCAGGGTGAGGGGGTCAAGCAAGAGTCTGATTTTGTTGGCCCTCGCCCCAACCCTCTCCCGGTGGGAGAGGGAGCAAGAATCGCTTCTCAGCAGCCTGCTCGTGGAGAGGAGGGTGAGAGTGTGTCCGTATTCCCGGATCTCCTCGAAAAGGCGCACTGGATCCTGGGCCGGGCGGACGACGATCCCGGGCGGGAGCGTCGTGACGCGGAGGAGATCGAAAAACTCAAGGAAATGGACCCGGCATTCGCGTTTCTGGGAGAGGCGCTGGGTCTTGCCGTTAGGGCAGGGCGGCGGAAAGAAGCGATGAGCGGTCTTGAGCGGGTCCTCGGGAACTCGAGAGGGGAAGGGAAATGCCGGCCAGAGAGCGCGCCAGCGACCGGGTCGCTGGCGGCGGCGTGAGGGAACGAGTCAAGGGAGAGAGCGGCCAATGGGTGACGCTCCACTCCCGGCACGATCCAGCGGGCGAAGCGGCGCGGGCCGTCGAAAGCCTGAAGGTCGGAGAAGGGGCGGTCCCAGTCCTCCTGGGAGGACTGGGGTATTGGGCGTCAGCCCTCCGAGCGCGAACGCCCGAGAGCGTCCCCGTCGTCGTTGTTGAGCGCGACCCGGATCTCTGGGCCGAAGCGAGCGGCCGCTTGGCCGATTTGGAAGGCATCGAGGCCGTCGTCGGCCGGGACCCTTCGTCCGTTCTCGATACGGTCGACCGCATCCGGATTGCGGCCGGTCTCGCCTCCGTCGCGGTCGTCCGCCATCCGCCTTCCGTTTCCGCGTGGCCGTCGTACTACGGTCCCATCGACGAGGCGCTCTCGAAGCGGGCGACATCTCCCGTCAAGAAAGCCTTCGACTATCCCAAGTTCGCCGCCGAGAAGGTCCGCGTCATCGTTCTCTCCACTGGCTACTTCCTGGAGCGGGAGGTTTCTCGCGCTTTCGAGGAGGCGGGACACGAGGCCGTGAATCTTCCCGCGGGGAAGGGGGCTCCCGATGTTCTCAAGGCGCTCCTCTCCCTCGGCGCCGGTTTCAAGCCGGATTTCATCCTCTCGTTCAACCATCTCGGTTTCGACGAAGGGGGAATCCTGGCCGGGGTCCTCGATTCCCTTCGCGTTCCCGTTGCCGTCTGGTACGTCGATTCGCCGGCGCTCGTCCTTCGGGGACGGAACGAAAACGCGAAGGGGAATGCCGCGGTCTTTCTCTGGGACATGAGCCACGCGCCCGCGATGCGCGAGCTTGGGTTCGATCGGGTCGAGTTCCTCCCTCTCGCCGCCGATCTTGCAACAGCTGTCGGGGGGAAGTGGAGGGGGAGGCGCCCGCCACCGGCGGCGTTCGTCGGGAATTCGATGACCCTGCCCGTGGCCGACTGGGAGAGCCGGATCGCCTGGACGGAAGAGATGAGGGCCTTGACGGAGAGGGTCAGGGGCCGGCTGGTCGGCGGCCGTCCGCGCGCCTTGGCGGAAGAACTCCTCCGCGAGGAAGGACTCGGCGAGGGCGAGCGGTTCTTCGACATTGCAGGGGCCGTCACCTGGCGGGCGACGCTCGAGTACCGGGCGGGGATCGCGCGGGTCGTCGGCGGGTGCGGAGGGGCCGTCTTCGGCGATCCAGGATGGGAGAAGGTCCTTGGATCGGTCGATCTCCGGCCTCCGGTCCACTACGAGCGGGAACTGCCCGCCCTCTACCGGGCCGTTCCGGTCAACGTCAACGCGACGAGCCTCCAGATGCCGCGCGCCGTCAACCAGCGCGCGTTCGATGTCCCGGCGGCGGGCGGGTTTCTCCTCACGGACGATCAGCCCGACTTGCACGATCTATTCGACGTGGGGCGGGAAGCGGCCGCTTTCTCCTCGCCCGAGGATTTGCGCGAGAAGATCGCCTGGTTTCAGGCGCGGCCGGAAGAGCGCGAAAGGATCGTTCAAGCCGGGCACGAGCGCGTCCGCCGCGATCATACGTACGGGCACAGAGTCCGGACGCTGATCGAGAGCATGCGCCGCTTCGCTCGGGAGGAGATGGTTTGAGAGCGGCGCGTCGCCCCCCCACCTTTGTCCTCCCCCGCGAGGGGGGAGGAGGGCAAGGAGAGACGCAGGGGCGGCCCTCCGTGGCCGCCCGGAAAGAAATCCCCTCCCCCTTGACGGGGGAGGGCCGGGTGGGGGTGAAGAAAAATCGGTGAATTCGCGAATCGGTAAATCGATGCATAGAGTGACGCCCACGATTTCAATCGTCCTTGCCACATTCGAGCGCCCTCGGTTCCTGGAGAAGGCCCTGGCCGCCCTCGATCGCTCGACCGTCCTTCCGCACGAGGTCATTGTCTGGGACAACGGCTCAGCCGACGAGACCGGGCGGATCCTCTCCGATTGGGAGCGCCGGCCGCCGGCCGCGTCGGGGGCTGAGCGGCGGCGGGTCGTTAGAAACGCCGTCAACATCGGGATCGACGCGTACGGCGAGGCGGCGAGGCTCGCGTGCGGCGCGTACATCGCCGTCATGGACGACGACGTGATTGACATGCCGGCGGGCTGGGACCGGGCGATGACAGCGGCGTTCGAGGCCGATCCGTTGCTCGGGTTTCTGGCGGCCGACGTGGTCCAGGACGACGTGACGCGCGGGGGAAAGCCGGGGCTGGCCTGCTACGAGCGGACGGAGTACGACGGCGGAATCGTGATCGACTACGGCCCTGCAGGCGGCTGGCTCGCCATGACGCCGCGCCGTGTGTTAGAGGAAGCGGGCGGCTTCCCCCGGCTGGGAAGGCTCTACTACCATCACGACGGAATCTACTCCGAACGGGTCGTCTCAAAGGGCTACCGGACGGGCGTCCTGGCCGGCGTCAAGGTCTATCACGCCTGCGACCGGGCGGCGAGCGAGATGTTCGGATACGGCGCCGATCAGGCGCGGAAGGAGGCCCATCGGCTGTTCCTGGAGGCCGATCGTCTCGCCCAGGAATGGCGGTTTGCCGAAGCGGCCGAGGGGTACCGAAGGTTCCTTGACCGGGAGCGGGATTCCTCCCTCGCGAGGGCCCGCCTGGCCCACGCTCTCATGATGATCGACCGCTTCGAAGAAGCCGAAACGGAATCCCGCGCCGTGCTCCGCGTCTCGGACGCCCCCGGCCGGGAGACGGCCGCGGTCGTTCTCGGGATGCTTGCGCTTCGGAGGGGGGAGACGGGTCAGGCCGAGGAATTGTTTCAGCAGGTTCTTGCCCGCTTTCCGGAGCATCCGCGCGCTCACGCGCTCCTCGGCGTCCTCCTGGCCCGAACGGGCAGGCCGGCGGAGGCCGCCTATCACCTCGTCTCGGCCCTCTTCGTCGAGCCGGAGATGGGCGATGCGGCGCGGGTCCTCCTTGCGCTGGCGTCAGACCCGGCCATCGGGTCCAGGCCCGAGGTGAACGCCGCGCTGTCCGGCTACGCAGTGAGAGTCGGGAAAGACGGAGAGTTCGCCCGGGCGTGGACGAAGCGCACAGCGGCGGTGGAACGGTGAATCGGTAAGCAGGAAAGCTCTCAGCAGTCAGCGATCAGCGGTCAGCAAACCAAGGCGAGACGCCGTCGGCTGAGAGCTGAAAGCCGACCGCTGACAGCTATCAGTGAATGGGTGAATCGGTGAATCGGGAAAACACATCCCAGATCCCAAATCGCTTGCCACGGCCGGGGGGCGGTGGTATCTTATCGCCCATTCTCGGCACCCATCCAGGGGAAGCAGGCGTGAAGGATCTGGTCCGCGAAGGCGTCCAAAACCTGGAAACTTCCCTCGGCGAGATTGTGCCGGCCCTCCTCAGGGTTTCCTCCGACTACCGCCTGGGACGCGATGCATCGGCCAATGCCGGCTTCGGCCAATGCCTCGAAGCGCTGAGATCGGTCATCGAACTGGTGGCGAAGTTCCGCGAAGTCTTGGCAAGCGGAGCCTTCCCGGATTTTCCGGCCGCCCTGACGTTCGCCGGACACGACCAGCGGCTGTTGGGTCTCTTGAACGAGATGTCGTCCGCCCAGCAAGGGCGGGACTGGATCTTTCTCGCGGACCTGATCGAGTACGAACTGGTTCCTATTCTCAAGGAAATAGCAGGGGGCCTTCCGGATGCCATCCGCGCCCTTGCCTAGACGATCCGGGCCCGCCAAATCGTCGCGCAACCGATGAGCGATTCGGACTTCCTCCCGCCCGATTCCCAGCCCCCCCGGCCCTTCGGCCAGGCGGATTTGTTCGCCGTGGAGCCAACCGCCGCGCCTCTCCCGGCGGGCAGGAAACGCCCCCGGAGCGAGATCGAGACCGAGCTCGATCGCCTGAGCCGCCTCTACACGGACACTCTCCGCGGCCTGGCGGCGTTCAAGCGGATGGCGGACACGCTGTCCGGCACATCCGACGTCAGGGAGATCTGCGACCGGGTCGTCCTGATCTTCGCCGAGGAGCTGATCCTCGAATACTGCTCCATCATGCTCATGGACGACGAGGGGGAGTGGCTCACCCTCCAGTCCGGAATCGGTCCCCACGTCAAGCGCAACGAGCCGCCTCCGCCCGGGATCCACACGCATGGCCGCGTCTTCCGCGTGGGCGAGGGCGTGGCCGGCCGGGCCGCCCTCGCTCGCCATCCGATCCTCATCCCCGACGTCCGAAAAGACGACCGGTTCGTGCAGATCGATTCCCCCATCTCGATCCGGTCGATCCTCTGTCTGCCCATGATCTCGGGAGAAAATGTCGTCGGCGTGATCAACCTCTCCCATCCCGAGGTCGGGTTCTTCAACGAGCACTACCTCCGCGTCTTCTCGATTCTGGCCACGACGGTTGGGCATATCGTGGGTTTCGCCCGGCAGGAAAAGCGCCTCGAGGAGCTCAACCGGACGCTGGAAGACCGGGTGGCCGAGCGGACGAAGGAGATCCGGGAGTACAAGGACTACCTGGAGAACCTCCTGGAGAACGCGTCGGACCTCATCTTCACGCTGGACAAGGCGGGGAGGGTCCTCTTCGTCAACCGGCGGATCGAAGATCTGGGCTACGGCCGCGGAGACATCATCGGACGGCCGTTCAACGCGTTCCTGCGGGACGCCGAGGAAGGGCGGATGGTCCGCCGGTTCCTGGAGAAGAAGCAGAAGGCCGCCATCGAGATTCCGCTCCGCTCCTCGCAAGGGGCGGTCGAGGAGTACCTCTGTTCCTTCTCTCCCCTCCACGACACGCACGGGACGTTCCTCGGGACGCTCTTGATCGGGAAATCGGTTGCCGAGAAGAAGCGGTTCGAGCGGAAACTCGCCCAAGCCGAGAAGCTCGCGTCCCTGGGCGAGCTGGTCGCCGGGATCGCCCACGAGCTCAACAACAAGCTCGTTCCGATCCTGGCCTACTCCGAGCTTCTTCAGCTTGCCCCCATGGGGGAGCGCGACCTCAAGATGGTCAGGACGATCACGGACGCGGCCCTGGGCGCCAAAAGCGTCGTCGAATCGCTGTTGGGTTTCGCCCGGCAGGAGAAACCGAAGAAGGAAAAGATCAGCCTGAACGACGTGATGACCAACACGCTGACCGTCTTCAAGTACCGGTTGAAGACCGAAGGGATAGACCTCAAGCTCGATCTCGACCGGAGCCTGCCGCGGACCCTCGCGGACTACCGCCAGATGGAGCAGGTCTTCCTGAACCTCGTCAAGAACGCCATCCAGTCGATGGAAGGAACGAGCGGGACGCTGACGATCAGATCGGCGCGGGCCGACGAGCTGATCCAGTTCGACGTGATCGATACGGGGCCCGGAATTCCGGATGAGATCCAACAGCGGATATTCGATCCGTTCTTCACGACGAAGGAGGTAGGGAAGGGGACGGGCCTGGGGCTTTCCCTCTGCTACGGGATCGTCAACGAGCACGGGGGAGAGATGTCGGTATCCAGCCGGCCGGGGGAGACGGTCTTTTCCATCCGCGTTCCCATCATCGACGAGGAGGGGAGGGATGAGCGGCCCGCGTCCGGAGGAGAGTCGGGCGTCCGCGATCTCCTGCCTGCCCGTCTGCTCGTCGTCGAGGACGAAGAGACGCAAGCCCAGCTTCTCCATGACATCCTGACGGAGGAGGGACACGAGGTTTGCGTGGCTTGTTCCGGGGAGGAAGCGATCTCCCGGCTCCGAGTGGAATCCTTCGACCTCGTCATCTCGGACATCCGGATGCCCAAGGGAAGCGGGATTCACCTGTACGAATGGATCCGGCGGGAGCGGCCATTCCTGATGGGTGGGGTCATTTTCACGACGGGAGACACCTGCGAGCCGCGGGTCGAGGCCTTCATCAAGGAAACGGGGGTCCCCGTCATCGCCAAGCCGTACCGCCTGGAAGTCGTGGTCGCGGCCGTGCGGGATGCCCTGGCCGGCCGGCCAACAGTCTAGGGAGGTGGCTGGGTGGATAAGGGCGTTTGTTTGGAGTTCGGAGTTGGGAGTTCGGGACCTTTGGCCATTTGCACATCTGGACCTTTGTCCCTTTGAAGCCATGAACTTGCATCAGAATGACCTAAAGTGATCTGTCGCTGTCGCCGATAAGGGGGACGAGGGAAGAACCTGTCCGGGGGGCATCCGGATCGGTAAAGGGGTCCCTTTCCAGGGGAGCGAATGAACACGATCTCAACTCAACAGATTCACAACGTCCTGCGGACTTACCACAAGGTGCTGAAACAGAGGCTTGAGGCGCCGGGGGTGAGCAGGGGGCAGGCGTCCGCCGATAAGGTGACACTCTCATCCGAGGGGCGCCAACTCCTTGTGTCCACGGCGGAATCGGAGAAACCTTCAGCCGAAAACCGTCAATCTTCCGGGGGAGACGAGAGCGAAAGTTCCCTTAAGAGCAGATGATGGATTCTCCGGATCCCTCCCTCCCTCCCGCTCACTCCGCCCAGGAAAAACCCCTTCGAATTCTTGTCGCCGATGACGACAGGGACGCCCGCGAAGCCCTGTCGGAGATCCTAAAGCGCAATGGGTACGAAATCGAAGTTGCGGCCGACGGGTCCGAAGCCATGGCCATGATGCATGGCGCGGCGTACGACATCGTCTTGACGGACCTCAAGATGCCTGGCGCCGACGGGATCGAGGTTTTGAGGGCCGCCGCCGGGAAGAAGAACGACTGCCTCGTGATCCTCATCACCGGGTTCGCCTCCCTCGAGACGGCCCTGCAGGCGATCCGTCACGGAGCGTACGACTACCTTACCAAGCCGTTCCGAATGGACGAGCTTCTCCTGGTCGTCCGAAACGCCGCCGAGAGGGTCGGCCTCGTCCGGCAGAACAGGCGCCTGATGCAGGAGCTTGAGGCCGCCCGTCGGGCTTTCGGTCAGCCCGCTTCGCCCCCGGCGCCTTCGCCGCCGGAAGAAGGGGCGGCGGGGACCGTTGTCGACGGCCTCCGGCCTTTTCCCGTTGTCTGGTCCGAGCCGTCAGCCCGCGCCAAGCTCACACCGGGATCGTCCGGCTGACGGCAGGACGGGTCCAAGGGTACAAAAGGCACAAAGGCACAAAGGGGCAGAGGGCCGAACTCCGAACTCCGAACTCCGAACAATCGCTCTTGCCCCCCACCCATCCACCGACCCACCGAGAAAAGCAGAAGGTTTGGCTTTCAATCGTCAAGGAATTGACCCTTCCCTGAGTATCCAGGTACGGCTTCAGACTTGCTCCTGCTGAATTACTCTTAAATATCAACGCCTTGCCTTGCCGGACTTGACGTAGCGTCAAGAGCCGTCATGGCACACCTCCTGCTTTGTTCATCTTCGATCAAGTGCTGGGCGGGCACGGTGTGCCGCCCTACGGCCAAGAGTAGGGCGGGTCACCGCACCCGCCAAGAGTGATCGGGCGAGTTTCGTAGGGCGGGTCACCGCACCCGCCAAGTGCCGGGCAGGCGAGGACGCGGGTGCCGGCGCGCGGATTTGTTCTGGAGGAGTCATTGGGTCGTCGCAAGGGTGTCCATCCTCTTCCTTCTCCGTCCGTGGGATTCGACAGTGCGGATCCCAAGCCGGCGGATTGTCCGCGGCCGGTCAGGACGCACCGGCGGGTCCTCGTCATCACGGACGACGAACCAGTCCGCCGAACGGCGATCGAGGTTCTTGGGGATGATTTCGACGTGGCGGTCAAGGGCGGCGTCGGCGCGGCGACCGAAGCGGAGATCCTGGACGAAACCGACGTTCTCGTTTTGGACGAAGACCTCCCGGGGGTCGATGCCGCCGCGCTCTTCCAGACCTCCCTCCTGGCCGATTTCCGCGGGTCCCGAATCGTCGTCGGAACCGATCCGGAGACCGAGCGCGTCATCGGGCTCCTCAAGAGCGGGATTTACGACTACGTCGTCAAACCGCTCCAGTCCGAGAGGCTTCGGAAAGCCGTGGCGGGGGGGATCGAGAACTCGGAATCGCTGACAAAGATCCTGGCCCTCGCCGAGGAGCTCGAACGGGCCAACAGGGAACTCGAGTCCCAGAAGGAGGCGCTCGAAAAGGAGCGCGATCGTCTCAAGGAGATGGCGCTCAAGGACTCGCTGACCGGCATACTCAACTTCCGGGGGTTCCGCGAGGCCCTGGATCGCGAATATCACGCCTTTCTTCGATTCAAAGTTCCCCTGTCGCTCCTTATGATCGATCTCGACAACTTCAAGAGAATAAACGACACCAGAGGTCACCAAGCCGGCGACGAGGTCCTCCGGACGGTCGCCTGTCTCCTAGATAGCGACCTGCGGCGCTCCGACTTGCTTGCGCGGTACGGGGGGGAGGAGTTCGTCATCCTCCTTCCGGGAACGACGATCGATCGGGCCTACTTCAAGGCGGAGCGACTGCGCCGCCTGATCGAGGACCATTCCTTCGCCTATGACGGTCACGAAATCGGGCTGACGATCAGCGCGGGCGTCTCGGCCGTGCCGATGGACGGGGTTCGGGGCATTGACGACTTCCTCGGGATGGCCGATCGGGCGCTGTATCGGGCCAAGCGAGGGGGGCGGAACAGGGTTGAGATCGGGGATGGCGCGGGAGGGGAGGAAAAGGCCAGACGGAACGCCGGACGGACCTCGCCGCCCGCCTGCGCCGCGTCCGGCGCCGCGTCCGGGGAGGCGGCCTCCCTCCAGCCCCGCCCAGGCGGGGGGGGCGAGCCGGGCCGATGAGCCGATGGCAACCTTTCAACGAAGGGATGGAGGTGGTCGTTCGGGGGGGAGATGAGACGGCCCGCGGAATCATCGTCGAAACGTTCCCGGACCGGATGGTGATCGAGATCCAGGGGGAAGGAAACGATTTCGATCTCGGTCAGACGGTTCGAATCCTTTCCGAGGGAGCCGCGGGCCGTCTTTCGGCCGAAGCCCGCGTCGTCGGGCGAGACACGGCCGCGGCGCGAATTGCCGTGACCTGCATGTCCCCGGGGGCTGAGCAGAGAGAGTACGTGCGGGTGGAGGACTCGATCCCGATCGGCGTTGAGCGGCTCCAGCCGGGAGAGGAGGACGCGATCCGGGCCCGCTTCATCACTCCGCCGCCCGGCGTTCTTGCGGAGCACGCCGCCGGGGATGAGGAAGGCGTCCGGGGCGAGATGGAGGACCTCAACCCCGCGCTGATCAGGCGCCTCAAGACGATCGAGGACAAGCTGGACATGATCCTCGCCCATTTCGAACTGGAGCAGGAGGGGATGGCCGCTTTTCCCACGCGGCACGTGAGCCTCTCCGGCGCGGGCGTCAAGCTCTTCTCCGAAGAGCGCTTCGACGTGGGGGACCGCGTGCTCGCGAAACTCGTCTTGCCGCTCGCCGTTCCGGTCGGACTCGAGACGCCCGGGTGCGTCGCCTGGGTGAAAGAGCATCCGGACCGCGCAGCCGATCGCTGGGAGACGGCGATCAGGTTCGACGGGATCACGGAGGACGTTCGGGACGCCATCATCCACTACACGTTCCAGCGACAGCGGGAGATGCTGAGGAGCCGGTGGGAGGGGTGAGGAGAAAGTCCAAAGTCCGAGGCTAGATTGAAAATTGGAAATTGAAAATTGGAAAGCTGACCGCCGAACATTGAGAGCGAAAGCCGAAACATGGACATCACCAGCATCATTGGAATCATCATGGGGATCGGCGCCATCATCGGCGGGCAGATTCTGGAAGGCGGCCACGTCTCCTCCATCACCCAGCCGACGGCCGCGATCATCGTCTTCGGCGGCACCTTCGGAGCGGCCCTTCTCCAGTTTCCGCTCAAGACCGTTCTGGGGGCTTTGTCCAGCGTTATGAAGGTGTTCCTGGGCGGCGGAGGATCGCCGGAAGCGGTCATCGAGCAGATCGTGGGGTTCGCTATGAAGGCCAGGAAAAACGGCCTCATCGCCCTGGAGAACGACCTCGCCGGCGTGAAGGATGCCTTTCTGCAGAAGGCCCTTCGCCTCATGGTCGACGGCGTCGATCCCAAGATGCTGAGGGAGACGATGGAGACGGAGATCGGCCATCTGGAGGAGGAAGGCCTGCTCAAGGCCAAGTTCTTCGAGGCGGCGGGCGGCTATGCGCCGACCGTCGGGATCATCGGCGCCGTGCTCGGCCTCATCCACGTGATGGAGAACCTTGCCGATCCGTCCAAGCTGGGGTCGGGAATCGCCGTGGCCTTCGTGGCGACCGTCTACGGCGTGGGGAGCGCCAACCTGATCTTGCTTCCCATGGCGGGGAAGCTCAAGCTCAAGCACCAGCACGAGATGATCCACAAGACAATGGCTCTCGAGGGGATCCTGGACATCCAGGCCGGGGTGAACCCGCACTATATCGAGGAAAAGCTCAAGGCCTATCTCGACCACGAAGCCCAGAAGAGGATGGAGGCGAAGAAGAGATGAAAGAAGCCTTCAGCATTCAGCGATTAGCTTTCAGCTTGCAGCGAAAGACAAATCCCGCCTTTCGGTTCTGCTGACCGCTGACCGCTGAGAGCTAATTCTATGGCCAGGAAGAAAAAACACGAAGAGCACGAGAACCTGGAGAGGTGGCTGGTTTCCTACGCCGACTTCATCACACTCCTGTTCGCATTCTTCGTCGTGATGTATGCGATCAGCCAGGTGGACAACAAGAAGCTCGGGAACCTGATGGACTCGATGGCGATCGCCTTCAAGCGGACCGACCCGATCCCGGAGGTCGGGAAGCCGAAGATCGTCCAGGGGCCGCCCCAGCCGAGCGTCCGGCCCATCTTCATCTCCCAGAAGCAGGCGAAGGACGTCGCGGAGCAGAGGAGCTTCGAGCGCGTTCAGGAGAAGGTGAAAGCCGTGTTGAAACGAGCCGGCCTGGACGCGGCCGTCCGGATGAAGACGGACGGCCGTGGGCTCGTTCTCTCCCTCGAGTCCTCCGTTTTCTTCGATTCCGGATCGGCCGATCTGCGGCCCGAGGCGGTTCAGATCGTGGACGGCATCGCCGGCGCTCTTGTCGAAGTGCCCAATCCCCTGCGGGTGGATGGACACACCGACAACGTGCCAATCCAGTCGGCCCGGTTCCCCTCGAACTGGGAGCTCTCCACCGCCCGCGCGACGACGATCCTCTACCGGTTCCTCTCTCCCGCCGGCATTCCCCCGGAACGGCTCTC
>CAKKSE010000008.1:0-1525 GCA_919903025.1 Nitrospiria bacterium
CTCGTGATCCTCTCGATCAGCGTCACGCAGGCGATCTTCGTGGACATCGGCGGCTGGGCCAACAAGCTGGTCCCGCAGTCCTGGCACGACTCGGCCGTCGCCAAGGGGCTCCCCGCCTCGATCAACGCGGGCGACGGGTGGGTGGACCAGTTCCTGGCCGGCCACGTGTGGAACCTCCCGACCACGTCGTACGCCGAGATCGTCAAGTTCAAGAACCCGTTCCTCGCCGCCTACGTGGGGAACGTCCTCGTGGGCATTATCCTGCCCGCGGCGTTGATCCTGCTGGGGGTCTATCTCATCTGGGTGAGGAAGTCGTTCCTCCACAAGCGGAAGAAGGAGGGCCTGCCCAGCTCCGGCCTCGGCGTAGAGCTCGCCGGTTACTGGGGCATGATCGCCGCCTCCAAGCGGACGGCGATCGCCGGACTGATTCTGGGAATCGCGGCCGGACTTCACATGTTCGTCATGAAGGGACTGCAGATCAAGTTCGGCGTCCAGAACTTCGGCGAGCTGATGCAGAGGATGGGGATCACGTTCGGCCTCTCCGCGAAGGGCACCGTCTTCGACCCCGGCTACTGGTACGTCACCACGCAGGAGGCGCAGTGGGTTGGGTGGGTGTTCAACAAGCTCGGCTGGGACAACATGGACAACATCTACTTCGGCCTGAACAACGGCATTCCGAACCCCATGATCAACCCCGCGGACTGGATGTCGATCGCCCTGATCTTCGGCGCAGCCGTCATGGCCCTGGCCCACAACGAGTTCAAGTGGAAGGCGCCGACCCTGGAGCTCGCAATGTGGGCAATGATCGGCGGAGCGCTCATGGGGATCGGCTCCCGGCTCGGCCTCGGGTGCAACGTCGGCGCCTTCTTCGTCCGGGTCTCCCAGGGCGACGCCTCGGGGTGGCTGTTCGGGATCGGGATGATCGGCGGCGCCTATCTCGGCGTGAAGTTCTTCAACTGGTACACGGAAAGAAAGATGGCCAGGGAAATGGCCGCGTGCGACCTATAATAAGAAAGCGTTCGGCGATCAGCACTTAGCGGTCAGCAGACCAAGGCAAAGGGCCTTCGGCTGAAAGCTGAGAGCCGAAAGCTGGCCGCTGAAAGCCAATGAGCCATCAAACAGCAAGGCATCCGAAGAAAGGGGAGGGTGAGTCATGGCAATGAAGTTCGAGAAAAAGGGTGAAGGGGCTTTCCTGCTGGACGTGACGGGGTACGTCTGCCCGCACCCCCAGCTCTACACGAAGAAGGCATTGGAGAAGATGCAGACCGGAAACACTCTGGAGATCGTCTTCGACAACCCGTCCTCGGGCGAATCGATCGCGTCGATGTGCGACACGACGGGGGACGAGATCACGGAGAAGACGGCGAGCGGCGGGAAATACAAGTGGACGGTCAGAAAAGCGGAACGGGCGTAGGGATGCCGCTCTCAACTTCTCACCCAGGGGACCGATCGTGAAAACGACTCTTTGGACCGTGTCTCTCATTGTTGTCGCATGGTTGAGCTTCCTTATCGGATACGCCGTCTC
>CAKKSE010000008.1:1625-85716 GCA_919903025.1 Nitrospiria bacterium
CGGCCCCATCAGGCGGGTATGGAGCGC
Source organism: Nitrospiria bacterium (assembly GCA_919903025.1). Lineage (GTDB taxonomy): Bacteria > Nitrospirota > RBG-16-64-22 > RBG-16-64-22 > RBG-16-64-22 > RBG-16-64-22. The sequence goes on from CAKKSE010000008.1 coordinate 1,653, forward strand.
CGTCACCAGCCCCTTCGGGCGGCTACGGAGCCCCCTCCGGAGCCTCTGCCCCAGCCGGCGGCCCGGTTGTGCCCTCTTACACCCCTTCGGTGGGGGGAGGCTAGCAAGAACCGACGAATCGACAATCCTATGGAGGCCCTTCCATGAGCGCGAAGAAGATCCTCATCCCCGTGGACGACTCGAAAGGCGCCAGGGCGTGCGTCGCGACGTGCGCCCGGTTCTTCTCGGATGCGTCCCCCGAAGCGGTCATCCTCCTTCATGTCCGTCAGCTCGGGGGAACGACCCTCGCCCATGACCGGATCAGCGACGCCGAATTGTCGACTGTCCAGGAGGACTTGCAGGGAACCGAGGTCGAGGACGAGCTTGAACGCGGCTCGAAGACGATACTCGATTCGCACAAGGCTTTTCTCGAAAAGAGCGGAATGACCCGGATCAAGACCATGAGCCGGTCCGGCCACGTGGCCGACACGATCCTGGAAACGGCAAAGGCGGAAGGCGCGGACCTGATCATTATCGGGAACACCAGGAGCCTGCTCGACAAGCTCTTCATGGGCGACGTCTCCAAAGAAGTTGTCAACCACGCGACGGTCCCCGTGCTGTTGGCAAAATAGTGCGCGAAAGGCACGACTGCGCTCGTCTGACGGCAAACGATGGTATTGTATTTCCCCTCCCCCTGGACGGGGGAGGGCGCGGGTGGGGGTGAATGAAATCGTTCTTCCAGTTCACCCCCCACCTCTTTCCTCCCCCGCAAGGGGGGAGGATCTGAAAAGCTCAGCGAACGCATACACACATTTCTGAGAGAAGCCGGAGAAGGAATTGGACCGCCCGACGGACCCGAAGGATAGGATCGTCATCCTCGGCGGGGGACTGACCGGGCTGTCCGCCGGCCTCGTCCTGTCGAGGGCCGGGCGCGGCGTCCTCGTCCTCGAGCGGGACCCCGAAGTCGGCGGCCTGGCCAGGACGATCGCCCGGGGTGGGTTCCGCTTCGACCTCGGCGGCCACAGGTTCTTCACGAAAGACGAGAAGGTCGCGGCTTTCCTCGACGACCTGATGGGCGGCGAGCTCGTCACGGTCCCGCGAACGAGCAAGATTCTCCTCAAGAACCGCTACTTCGACTACCCCCTGAGACCGTTCAACGCCCTGTTCGGCCTCGGGGTCCCGACCACGATCCGGAGCCTTCTGGATTACGCCGGACAGCGGATCGCCCGAGGCTTCAAGAAGACGCCGATCGTCTCGCTCGAGGACTGGGTCGTGGACCGCTTCGGGCGGACCCTGTTCGACATCTACTTCAAGGAGTACAGCGAGAAGGTCTGGGGCCTTGGCTGTGAGCGGATATGCATGGAATGGATCGACCAGCGGATCCAGGGGCTCTCCCTCCGCCGGGCGATCAAGGAGGCTTTCCTGGGGGGAAGCGGCGGGGGGATGGCCACGCTTGCGGACCGCTTCCTCTACCCGGCGCGCGGCATCGGCCGGATCGCGGAGAACCTCCGGGAAGGGATCGAGAGGAACGGCAAAGTCCTCACGGACGCCCGGATCGGAGAACTGCGCCATGACGGCCTCAGGCTGGAACGGGCGGTCGTGGACGGCCCCGGCTCACCGCGCGATTTCCCGGGGGAGGAATTCGTCTCCACCCTTCCCCTCACGTCCCTGGTCAACATGCTTTGCCCCCGGCCCCCGGAAGACGTCCTCCGCGCCGCCGCACAGCTCAGGTACCGCGACCTCGTCATCGTCGCGGTCATGCTGAACAGGCCGCGGGCGACGGACCAGACGTGGATCTACGTTCCCGAACGGTCCGTTCCCTTCGGCCGGATCCACGAACCCACGAACTGGAGCGGGCAGATGGCCCCCGCCGGGAAGACGCTTCTCGTGACGGAGCACTTCTGCTGGCGCGGCGACGACGCCTGGCGAATGACCGACGAACGGCTCATCGGAAACACGGTTTCTCACTTGGCGCGTCTCGGCTTCGTCAAGCCGGAAGAAGTGGAGGACGCCGCCGTCGTGAGGGTCCCCCACGCTTACCCGGTCTTCGAGGTGGGCTACGAAAAGAGCTATCGGACGATTCTTGGCTGCCTGGGCCGCTTCGAGAACCTCCACGTCGCGGGACGGACCGGCGCGTTCAAGTACCTGAACATGGACCATGTGATCTCAGCAGGCATCGACACAGCACAGCGGATCATCGCGCGGACCCCCGCCGATCTCGAGATGGACGGGGAAGATGCCGGCATGGCGGAACTGAATGCATGAAATGCGCCCTGATCGTTCCCTCCTGGACGCCTGACGAGATTTTCTCGCCGCGCACGGCTGGGTCCCAGATCAACTACTGGCAGCCCCTCGGAACGCTCTACGTCGGCGCGAGCCTCCTCTCGGCCGGCCACGAAGTCCGGTTCTACAACGGGGCGTTCATGGCCCGCGGCGAGATCCTGGAAGCCGTCAAGGACTTTCGCCCCCATTTCGCCGGGATTTACTCCACGGCGTTCGGATGGCGCAAGGCGCGCGAGACGGCGAAAGATATCAAGGCCCTCGACCGGAGCATTTTCACCTGCGTCGGCGGCCCCTATCCCATCGCGGTTCAGGAGCGGTGCCTGGAAGAGAACGGCGGTCATATCGACGCCGTCGTGACGGGCGAAGGCGAGCGGACCGTCCCGGAAATCCTTGAGCGGATCGGGAGCGGCCGGGACCTCGAAGGCGTCGCCGGAACCGCCTACTGGAAGGGAGGCGAGATCGTCAAGAATCCTCCCCGGCCGCTGATCGAGGACCTCGACGCGATTCCCTTCCCCGCCCGCGAGCTGTTGGGCGATGCCGCCCATTACCTCCCCCCGCCCGCGACGTACAGAAGAAAGCCGGTCGCCGTCCTCATCACCTCGCGGGGGTGCGACAAGAGGTGCATCTTCTGCTTCCAGATCGACAGACAGCGCAAGAGCGGCGCGCGCGGCGTCCGCTTTCGGAGCATCGACAACGTGTTGAAGGAGATCGAGCTCTGCGTCCGCCAGGGGTACAGGGAGATCAAGTTCCTCGACGACACGCTTGCGGCTGACTACGACAGGGCGATGGAACTCGCCCGGGAGATCAAGGCCCGAAGGCTCGACATCACCTGGTTCGCCTCGGCCTGCGTGAGCCAGGTGGACGAGCCGCTCCTTCGCGCCTTCAAGGAGGCCGGCTGTTGGGCGATTCTCCTCGGCGCGGAGAGCGGCGTGCAGAAAAACCTGAACGCCCTCCGGAAGGGGATCACGCTCGATCAGACGCGGCGCGCCGTATGGTCAGCCAAGGAGGCCGGCCTCAAGGTCAGCACGCCGTTCATCTTCGGAATCCCCGGCGAGACGTACGAAGAGGGCCTGGAGACGATCCAGTTCGCCCTGGAGCTTGACCCCGACCTAGCGAACTTCCACGCCCTCACGCCGTTCCCGGGGACGCACCTTCACGATCACTACGAAAAATACGGGACGCTCTCGGATGAGCTGGGAGACTATACGTACCAGGGCGCGGCGTTCGTTCCCCACACGATGACCCGCGGCGAAATTTCGGCCCTCCGCCAGACCGCCTTCAAGCGCTTCTACGGCCGCCCGTCGTTCATCCTGAGGCGCCTCCTCTCCCTCCGCAGCGCGAGCGACGTCAAGGCCGCGCTCAGGGGGATGAAGAGCCTCGTCAATCTATGGACGAAGGACGGGCTGTTCGGCCGCCCCGCGACAGCTGTACGAGTCAGCCGGGCCCCCGGCGGACAGCCGGAGGTACTCCCCGAGCAGGGCCGGGTACAGGCGCGGATTGAAGAGGATGTTCGTGATGAAGTTGCACTCGTGGGTACACCTGCACCGGCCCTCCCGGATGGCCCGGATCGCATTCATCGCCCTTTCTGAGCGAAGGACCCGCCTCACGTTGTACCCGTAGTCTCTCACGTTCCCGAGGCCCTCTGTCAGGATCTCGCACGGACTCACGTCGCCTGTCTCCGTCAGAACAACGTTCAGCCGACCGGCGTAGCAGGGGACGACCCTCCGCTTCTCCACGGCCGTCCGGTGGATCAGCCGGCGCTGGAGAATGTCCTGTGCGGCTTTCACGCGCCCTCCCCGGAACCTGTAGCGCGGAGACCTTCCCCGCCTCATGTTCTCGGCGAGCTGATCGACGGCGCGCTCGTACTTGCGCGGGTCCGCCCGGAGATACGTCTCGTCGGCCAAGTCGCCGCGGACCATTGAGATCGTGTGCGTCCTGACGTGGTCGAGTCCCCGGACGAACTCTATGATCTCGTCCATCCGGTCCTCGTTCGCCGCGGAGAAGACGGTGTTGATCCCCAGCTCGAAGTTCGGATGCCGGGCGAACAGCCTCCCGAGCCGGCTGTAGGTCTCCATCGTCTTTTCGAAGCTGTCTCGGCCCCGGCGGAGGGCGTCGTGCGACTCCCCAATCCCGTCGAGGGAGAGCTTCACGACGACGACGGCGTTCCCGCACTCCCTGAGGATCTCCTCTGTCCGCCGCTCGATCAGATCGGGAAGCGACCCGTTCGTCGGCAACAGCATGATGGCGGGCGCGTTCTGCCTGTAGAAAACCCGGACGATCTCCGCAAGGTCGTCCCGCAGGTACGGCTCGCCGCCCGAGAAGGCGATCCAGAGCATTCTCCCAAGGGAGGCTGAGATCCGCCCGATCTCGTCCAAAGACAACTCGTCCGGCGCCCCCGGCGTCCCGTCTCCCGCGCTCTTGAGGTAGAAACAGTAGGGGCACTCGAGATTGCATTTCCGTGTCACGAAGAACGTGAGATGGATTGGCTTCCGTTTCCAGAAAATGGAGCCGGCGTGCAGGAACGGCGAGTGCATCACCGGTCCCCAAATCCGAATCCCTCCCCCTTGAGGGGGGAGGGAGAGGGTGGGGGTGAAAGATCGAGTGGGGGTGAAGGATGGTCTGGGGGTAAGGAACGATACTTTTTCAACTGCCCAAAGTACTTCACCGTCCCCGCGACGGCCCCCAGCCCCACGGCCAGGGGATAAACGCCCATGTAGTAGGCCCCCGCCAAAAGACCGAACATCCACCCTCCCGCGCTGCCGAACGCCCTCAGCAGTCCGCCGCTGGCCGCGAGATTGGCCCCGAGGGGCGCGAGGATCAGCCACAAGAGGCCCGCCTCTCCCGCGGCGAGGGCGGCCCCGGCAATGAAGGCGCTGAGGAAGAAGGCGGCCACGTTCGTCTTGAGCGCCGCCCCCGCCGTCCCGGAATCCGCGAGCACGTCCCTGTGACCGAGGGAATAGACCGTCCAGTACGTCGATTTTCTCAGGGCGTTCCGGAGAGACCTCAGCATGGAGAAGTTGAATATGTGCTGAACCAGGACCTCCGGCCTCATGACGAACCGGACGCCCGCTTTCCTCAGCCGATGGCTGAACTCCACGTCCTCCAGGATCGGAAGGAATCTCTCGTCGAAGCCGCCCTGCCGGCGGAAGAGCCCGGCGTCGATCGCCATCGCGTGAGTCGCGATATAGTCGGGGTTCTCCGGCCTCTTCGTCTCGGAATAGTTGATGAAGACGGACTGGAAGATGCTGAAAAAACCCTTGTCGTGAGGGATGCGGGTGTAGCTCCCGCCGACGACCGCCCCCGGTCCTTCCTCCGCGAACGCCCGGGCGACAGCCGAAAGCGTATCCTCCTGCATGAGGCAGTCGGCATCGGTGAAGAACAGGATGTCCCCCCGACTCTCCTGCGCGCCGACGTTCCTCGCCCTGGCGGCCCCGGAGTGTCTTTCCAATTGGATCAGCCTGCACGGAAAGCGCTTGATGATATCGACGGACCTGTCCCCGGAGCAATCGTCCACGACGATCACCTCGAACGGTTCGAAGCGCGACGCGAAGGCCGCTTCGAGGCACTTTCCGATCGTCGCCTCGCCGTTTCTGTTCGGGATGATGATGGAGATCATTTCAGCCATTCTGCTCTCGCCTGCTCCACAATCAGACTCCCTCTCCCCCTGCCAGGTCCGAGATCCCGGTCTGGGCTCTCGGACCGGGAGGGAGAGGGGAGGGTGAGGGGGTTGTGATCCGGTTGTCCGTTCCATATTCTACCGGCAAATCCCCAAACAAAAAAGCCCTGTAGTTTTCGCAAGTTAGCCCCCGCGCAAAATGATGCAAATACATCATTTCATTCGAACCCTGTACGTAGTAAAAGTTGCCACCCTGGACAAAGTCTCGGAGGGAACCCCGCGAAATCGTTTTCTTCCTCGATGGCGGATATTCCGAGCCGGACGAATGCTGGACAGCAAGCCGCAACCATCTCCTAAGAGGGGCACCCCCGCCTCCGAATCCGACTATTGGATCGGCGGGCGGGCGGAAATACAGACAGAACCACAACAAGGGAGGGGCAACGCGATGGGCAAGCGAAAAGGAAAGGGATTGTTCGGCACTTTGCTCGTGGGTCTCATGGCTGTCGGATTTGTCGGGACGGCTCATGCCGGCTCGGTCATCGTCAACACGGACTATGTTCTCAAGAACAAGGACAAGGCGGGCACGATCCTTCTGGACGCCCGTGCCGAGGATGGCTACAAGAAGGGGCATATCCCTGGCGCGATCAACCTCGGCGGAAAGGGAGCGTCGAAGGTCCTTCGCGACGTCGACGCCCGGATCCTTCCCACGGCTAAGCTCGAGAAGATCCTCGGCGACGCCGGGATCACGCGGGAAGCCGAGATCATCGTCTACAGCATCAAGGGAGACCCCAGCGCCACCGTCCCCTTCTGGATCCTCGAATACCTCGGGGCCGAGAAGGCCAAGGTCTACATGGGCGGGATCGACGACTGGGCGACGGCCAAGCACCCGCTCGCGGCCGACGTGAAGAAGCTCCCTGCGGCGAAGTTCACGGCCAAGGTCCGGGCCGACCGCCTCGCCACGACCGACTACGTCAAGAAGAACCTGAAGAACAAGGAAGTCCAGATCCTCGATGTTCGGACGACCAAGGAGTTTTCCGGCGACGACATCCGGGCTCTCCGGGGCGGGCACATCGCGGGAAGCGTCAACATTCCCTACGAGCAGGCCTGGGTCGATCCCGAAGCGGCCAAGAAGCTCGGCGCCGGCCAGGCAAAAGACCGTCACGGAATGGCGCTCAAGGACGACAAGGGCCTCGCGGCCATCTACAAGGCCTTCGACCCGAAGAAGGAAGTAGTCGCCCTCTGCCAGACCGGGACGCGCTCGACGCTCACTTACGCTGTCCTTCGGGACATGGGGTACACGAAGGTCCGGAACTACGACGATTCCTGGATCGTCTGGGGATCGAACCTCGATCTGCCGGTCGCGAACACGAGCTACTTCGACTTCGTGAAGGTCAACGCGGCGATGAAGAAGCTGGACGCGCTCGAACAGAGGATCCAGGCGCTCGAGCCCAAGAAGAAGTAGTCTCTACATACCGAGACTGTCTCGCCCCCGAGCGGATGGCCGAACCCGGCCATCCGCTCTTTGTTTGCGCCGCCATTACCCCCCACCTTGGTCCTTCCGCCTCCGGCGGAGAGGAGAACATAGGGCATCAGTGAGGGCGGGTTCGGTGACCCGCCCTACGAAAAACCCCCGTAGGGCAGCACACCGTGCCTGCCCCCCACACATCCGAAACAAAAAGGCCCTCCCCGGAAAACCGGGAAGGGCCTTGGTCAGAATATCCCTCGATGAGGAAGAGTTACTTCTTTGCCGTGTTGCTCAGGTAAGTTCCGTCCTGGTACGGCTTCGCGCTCGAGAGCCCGGGCATGTACGGTGTCCAGCGGATACCCTTCGAGCCCCAGCCGACCTGGTACTGGCTGACGGCCATCTCCTTGTCGTAGTCCACAACCGCCAGCTTGTCGTCGGCCAGAACGGAGACCGCCCCATACCGCCCATTCGCCGAGTAGGCGATATTGTGCGTGTCCTTCCCCATGTAGAGTTCGCCCTTCGGCGTGTCGGTTTCGATGTCGATCACGGAAACGAAGTCGCTCTTCTCGTTCGTGATGAGCGCGAGCTTCTGGTACTTGGGATTCGGACCCACGTAGATCGTGTTCGTCAACTCGCCCGCGGGAACCCGCTTGATGAGCTTGAACGTCTTCAGGTCCACGATCGCGAGGCTCGCGGGATTCCGGATCCCGATGTAGGCCTTGGAGTCGTTCGGATGGACCTCCAGGTTCCGCGTCTCAAGGAAACCCTTCTTGCCCGCCTGCTTCATCTCCTCGGGCGTTCCCAGGTCAACGGTCGCCACCAATGCCTGTTTCACCGTGTCGATGACGACGGCCTGCCCTTGACGGCTGGAGCCGACAATGTACTTCCCGCTGTACGTCATCGTCATGAAGGGGACGTTCTTCGCGGAGAAGGTCTTCACGACCTTGCGCGTCTTCATGTCGACGAGGTCGATCGGCGCAACCTGTCCCTTGTCCGGGTTCCATCCCTGATGTCCGACGTACGCCCACTTCCCGTCGAGCGTGATGATCACGTCGCGGACGTTGACTCCGGTCGTCTTGATGTGGCCGACGACTTCGTGCCGGACGGCGTCGATCACCGTCACGAGGCCCTGCTTGGAATCCTGGACGTTCCCGATCAGGAAGATCGGCTCGGTCGGGCTGAAGGAGCCGTGCAGAGGCCCGCCCGTGTCAAACTTCTTCTCCTTGCCAACGTATCCCATGCGGAGGATCTTGACGAGGCGGTCGGTCTGCGTGTCGACGACCCAGAGGGCGTCGTGCTCGCGGGACTCGTTCCCGATGTAGAGGTACCGCCCGCCGGGAACGACGTAGGCATGATGGGGAAGCGCCTGGCTCTTGAACTTGCCGGAGTCGATCCCGACCGTCTTGAGCGAGGCTTTGTCGAGCGGGATTCTCTTGAGGTTCTTGCCGGCCTTCGGATCGATCACGTCCAGCCAGTCGGACTGCGTGGAGACGTTGTAGAACTTCCCCTCGACGTCCTTCGTGAAGTTGTTCGTCAGCTCGCGGAACGTCCGCGGCCAGGACCACTGGACGTCCACGCGGGCCAGATCGACCCAGTTCTGGGCCGTCGGCGCGCCGACAATCTTTCCATACTGCGGTCCCTTCGCGGGAACCGCCGGGGCCGAAACTTCGGCCACGCCGCCCGTCGTCGCGCACCCGCCCAGGCCGATCAATCCGGCCGCGGCGACAGCGCAGACAGTTCTCCTCAATTGTGTCTTCATGCCACCCTCCGAGAGTTTTTTGTTTTTCTTGGGAGTTGATTCAAGCTGCCGGGTCCCGCCCGGGGGAACTGCGGGGCGGGAACCACTACCGTAACGAGAGAATAAGTCCAGCCATCGCACTCGCTGGTGCCAACCCAAGACCCCCACGCCAAACAACGACAATTTCTTCCGGTCCAGCCACCTCCTTCCGAGAAAAGACGGCGTCCTCGTCCGCTGGAGAGAGCGATTTTGAGGAACATTGTTTGATTTTTCGAGCGGATTATACTTCATTGGTCGGGGCGTGGTCAACGAGTTTCGAACCGTTTCCGGACCGAAAATTATTTTCGGACCACCAATTGCGGCATGACTGCTCTGTTGCATCCTGCATCGCCTGTCGCGCTTCCGCGAGCCGCACACCACCTGCGCGTCGGAACACTTGCCGCCGCGCGCGGGGCATGGTAGGATGCCCCGCCTTCCATACCGGACCCGCCCAGTTTCCTCCCTTTCTCCTTCGCCTTGCCCGGTCGCAGGCTTTTCCCGGAGGGTCCGTTCGCCATCAACACACGGAGGCGTGTCATGGCGGAAACGAAATACCTCGTGAATGAGTGGTTCGCGAAGAACACGTTCCACTCGCACGACTTCGCGAACGTCGAAACGCTTCTCGCCCTCAAGGAGAAGCAGGGCGTCACGATCAGTCTCGGCCTTCCGGCCCTGAACGAGGAAGCGATGATCGGAAACGTCATCGACGTTCTGAAAGGCGCCCTCGCGGACGAGGCTCCGCTTCTCGACGAGATCGTCGTGTTCGATTCCTCGTCCACGGATCGCACGGTGGAGATCGCCCGCGAACGCGGCGTCCCCGTCGTCAACCACAAGGACGTCCTCCCCGAAGCGGGCGCGTTCCGCGGAAAGGGCGAGGCCCTCTGGAAGAGCCTGGCCGCCCTCAAGGGAGACATCATCGTCTGGGTGGACACGGACATCCGCAACATCCACCCGCGCTTCGTCTACGGCCTGATCGGGCCCCTCCTCCGCCGGCCGGAGATCGTCTACGTCAAAGGTTTCTACCTCCGCCCTATCCGCGTGGGCGAAGTTCTCCACCCTGTCGGAGGCGGCCGCGTCACGGAGATCCTGGCCCGGCCGTATCTCAACCTGGTCTTTCCCGAGCTCTCGGCCTTCGTCCAGCCCCTGTCGGGAGAATACGCGGGCCGGCGCGCCGCGCTCGAGCAGGTCCCGTTCGCGACGGGATACGGCGTCGAGGTCGGCCTCCTGATCGATCTCCTTCGGAAGTTCGGCTTGGGCGCACTCGCCCAAGTGGACCTGGAACAGCGGATTCACCGGAACCAGAAGCTCGATGCGCTCGGCCGGATGTCGTTCGGCATCCTCCAGGCGCTCCTCGTGAAATCCCGCGAGACGGGCCGTCTCGCGGGCCTGCCGCGAACCCCCGATGATCTCCACTACGTCTCCCACTTCGGGAACCTCACGACGCTCAAGAAGATCGAGATCCGCGAGGAGATCCGCCCGCCGATCGTGACGATCCAGGGCTACCACGAAATCCGCAAGGGCGCGGCTCCGGCGGCTCCGCCGCCGCCCCCGCCGCCCGAACCGCGGACGGCGCTCGCCATCGCGACGCGCCGCCCGGAAACGCTGGAGGACGTCGGCGCGGCCGACATCGTCGTTGGAATACCGTCGTTCAACAACGCCCGGACGATCGGCCACGTCGTGCGCGCCGTGACGGTCGGCCTCTCCAAGTATTTCCCCGACGCCCGCGCCGTGATCGTGAACTCCGACGGCGGCTCAACGGACGGAACGCCCGAGATCGTCCGCTCGACGGGAACCGAGGACCTGCGGCAGATCCTCGTCCACCATCCGATCACGGAGGTCCCGCGGTTCGTCTCCCCCTACCTGGGCGTCCCGGGCAAGGGGAGCGCCTTCCGCAACGTCTTCGAGATCGCGGAGCGCCTGGGCGCCCGAGCCTGTCTCGTCGTCGATTCGGACCTCCGGAGCATCACGCCGGAATGGGTGGACCTCCTCCTCTCGCCCGTCTTCCGGCAAGACTACGACTACGTCTGTCCCTACTACCTCCGGCACAAGTACGACGGCACGATCACGAACACGATCATCTATCCGCTCACGCGCGCCCTCTACGGCCTCAAGATCCGTCAGCCGATCGGCGGCGACTTCGGGTTATCCGGCCGGCTCGCGGCGAGGTTTCTGGAGAAGGACGTCTGGCAGTCCGACGTCGCCCGGTACGGAATCGACATATGGATGACGACGACGGCGGTCGCCGAGCGGTTCAAGATCTGCCAGGCGTTCCTGGGCGCCAAGATCCACGACACGAAGGACCCGGGCGCCGACCTCTCGGCGATGCTCGTCCAGGTCGTGGGATCGGTCTTCGGTCTCATGCGAAAGTACACGCCCGTCTGGTCGGCCGTCGTCCGGGAGGAGCCGGACCGCATTCCCCTCTTCGGCTTCCAGTACGAGCCCGGCGCCGAGCCGATTCAGGTCAACCTCGAGCGCATGATCCAGGCGTTCCGGCTCGGACGGCAGGAGCTGTTGCCCATCTGGGGCAAGGCCCTGCACCCGGACAACCTCGCCGCTCTCTCCGGTCTGGACGCCGAGTCGATCGAGACCTTCCGGCTCCCGGACGACCTCTGGGCGCGGATCGTATACGACTTCGCCGTCGCCCACCGGAGAAAAGCCGAGAACCCCGAGATCCTGCTCAAGTCCCTGACGCCGCTCTACCTCGCCAAGGTCGCCTCGCTCGTCCACGAGACGTGGCTGTCGTCATCCCGCCAGGCCGAGAATCGGATCGAGTCCCTGTGCGGAGAGTTCTGGAAGGCTAAACCGTACCTCATCGAGCGATGGCAGGAGCGCGAGACCCCGCTCCCACTTCAGGAGGAGGAAGTCCGATGACCGAACTCTGGCGCGAAGCGATCCTCGAAACGTTTCAGGGACTCTGGCTCAAGGTCAAGGCCTTCCTCCCGAACGTCCTGGCGATGCTCACCGTCCTGGTCGCGGGCTTCGTCGCCGCGTGGGTCGTCGCCTGGATCATCCGCCGCGCCCTGCGCGCCCTCGACTTCGACCGCTTCTGCGAGCGGATCGGTCTCTCGGCGATGCTCTCCCGGACAGGCATCCGGACCCAGCCGACTGTCCTCGTCTCCCGCTGCGCCTACTGGACGGCGGCGTTCGTCTTCCTCCTGGCCGGCATCTCGACCCTCAACATGGCGGCGACCGACCGGATCGTGAGCGAGATCTTCATCTATATCCCGAACCTCTTCGTCGCCGTGGTCGTTGTCGTCCTCTCGCTCCTCGTCGCCAATTTCTTCGAGAAGATCGTCCTCCTCGGCGCCGTCAACGCGGGGATCGAGGGAGCGCACCTCCTCGCACGGGGCGTCCGGCTGATCGTCATCGTGTTCGGCGTCGCCATGGCGCTCGACCAGCTCGCCATCGGCCGGAATATCATCCTGGCGACGTTCACGATCGTCTTCTCCGCCGTGGCCCTCGCCCTCGCCCTCGCCTTCGGTCTGGGGGCGAAAGAGATCGCCCGCCGGTACCTGGAGGAAAAGTTCGTCCCGCGGGACCGCGAGGAGTCCGGCCCCGACGAGATCCAGCACCTCTGAGGCTGTCCGCAAAGGAGGCGTCCCATGTTTCTCTCGATCGCAACAAGCCCGGACGCAGCCTCGCTCTGGCGGGACGTCGCGGAGGAAATCGAAAATCGTCAAGTCCGAGGCCGGGCTGCGCTTCTTGGCTACAGAGACGAGTCCGCGTAGCGGCGGGAGATCATCGCTCGGCTCGCCGCGGCGGGCGCCGCCGCGGTAGAGATGGCGGGCCGGCGCCTCGGCGTAGCTTCACGGGCGAGGTTGTGACTCCGGAGGACGGAGGAAGACTGTCTCTCTCCAGTGCCCTCGGCTCGTTCCCCCTCGCACTCCTCGCAAACGAAGATTGAGTCGCGTCCCCGGCCGCGTCAGCCGGCTTTCTGTTCCGCCAGGACCGAAAGGACTGCGCGCACCCAGCCCTCCGGGCCGGGTGCGTCCGCCCGCCGAACGCCCGGGAGCGAAACGGCCGGATCGCAAGTCCCGTCCGGCCTGGGCACGAGGACCGGAACATCGACGGCCTCCAGCATCGGCAGGTCGTTCTCGGCGTCGCCGAGACCCACCGTCAGCCATCGGCCGGAGGGACAAGGAAGCAGATCGACCAGCCGCTCCACGGCCGCGCCCTTTCCGCCGTGTCCGAAGAGGTGCCAGAACCGGCCGCCGCGGACGACGGAAAATCCGCGCTTCGCTGCGCTCAGCCGGACGGCTGATCCGCACGCTTCTTCGTCAGCCCCGATGATCCTGAACGGCTCGTCGAACCGCCGCCGCCGCGCCCGCCCGGCTTCCTCCATTGGAAGCCCCGTGAGCATTATGATCTCCTCGACCGTCCAGTCGCCGAGCCCGGAAAGGCGGCAACCCGCGTCAGAAGCGATATCGCGAAGGGCCGCGCGCAAGCTGTCATAAGGGGCGCCCAAGGGAACGATCGTCCAGCCTTCTTCGATCTCGCCGGCGACGCCATCCGGAAGAGGAAGGTCCCGCGGCCAGGCAATGCCGCCGCCGTTCTCCACGATGTGCGGGCCGGGACAATCGAGCCTCTCCGCCCAGAGGGCGGCCTCGGCCAGCGTCTTGCTCGTGCAGAAGACGACAGGGACGCCGCGCGCCTTCAGCGCCGCCAGCGCCGGGGCCGCCGGCTCCCACGCGTACGTCCGCGCGTCGAGAAGCGTCCCGTCGAGGTCGGTGAAGACGATGAAGTACGGGTTCACGGTTTGCTACTCTACCCCACCCAGCCTCCCCTTACAAAGGGGAGGAGTGTTCTTCTATTCACCGATTCACCTATTCACCGATTCACCGATTCGCCGATTCGCCATTGCTTTCGTCCATCCCCCTTGCTAGGCTTACGTCCGTTGTCGAGACTCCTTCTCCCGGCCGGGAGGACAGATGCAGATCGCCCTGGTTCTTGCTCTCATCATCGCCATCGCCGTCGCCGTCTTCGCCATCCAGAACGCGGCGTCCGTCGTCGTTTCCGTCCTCTTCTGGAACATCGAGACGTCCCTCGTCATCCTCGTGCTCGGTTCCGCTCTGGCCGGGGCCCTCGTCTCGGCCCTTCTCGCCGGCGTCCGCTGGGTCCGCCTCTCGAAGGAGCTCCGGGCCTGCCGGCGGCGCATCCGCGAGATGGAAGCCGCCGAGGCAAGCGGACCCCTCCCGCCCCCCTGCTCAGGCCCGCGCCAGCCCTGACCGCTTGCCTTTGCCGATTCTCAATTTCAAATTTTCAATTTCCAATTTTCAATGCACATCCGGCCGTCCGGCCTAAATTCCCGTCTGGACAACTCTCATCTTCCGGACTAGGATGACGCCGCCTGCAAGCGCGTGATCCGAGGAACGACCGATGGAACCCATCCGCATCATGATCCCGGAAGTCCACGAGGCGATCGAGAAGCGGGACTTCCGCGCCCTCAAGGAAGCGCTTCAGGAATTCCACCCCCAGGACATCGTCGACCTCCTCCGGACGATGGAACCGGCCGACCGGCTGATCCTCTTCCGACTGCTCGCCAAGAACCAGGCCGCCGAAGTCTTTCCCTTTCTCGAATTCGAAGAGCAGAAGGACCTCCTCTCCCGCTTCACCGAGCAGAACCTCAAGGAGATCATCGTCGAGATGTCGCCGGACGACCGGACTGACCTTCTGGACGAGCTCCCCGCCGGCGTCGTGAAGAGACTCCTCGTCCTCCTCGATCCCGCCGAGCGGGCCGTGGCGAACGAATTGCTCAACTACCCCGAGTCATCGGCCGGACGCCTCATGACGCCGGAGTTCGTGGACTTGAACGCCGACATGACGGTGGACGAGGCCATCGAGCGGATCCGCAAGACGGGCCCGGACAAGGAGACGATCTACTACGCCTACGTAACCGACGCCACGCGCACCCTCAAGGGGATGGTCTCCCTCCGAACGCTCCTTCTGGCCAAGCCCGGCACGCGGATCGAGGAGATCATGAAGGAGGAGCCGATCCGCGTCCAGACGGCCGACGACCAGGAGAGCGTGGCCCACGTCATTCGGAAATACGACCTGCTGGCCGTCCCGGTCGTGGACCGGGAAGAGCGGCTCGTCGGGATCGTCACGGTCGACGACGTGGTGGACGTCATCGCGGACGAAGCCACGGAAGACATTCAGAAGATGGGCGCGATCGAAGCGGCCGAGGAGGGATACTTCCAGACGGGATTCCTCTCCCTCGCCCGGCGCCGGATCCTCTGGCTCATGATCCTGCTCGTAACGGCGACGCTCTCGGGAAGCATCTTGGAGCACTACACGGCCGCGCTCCAGACAGCCGTCATCCTCGTATTCTTCATTCCGATGCTCATGAACACGGGCGGCAGTACGGGCACGCAGAGCGCCACGCTCATCATCCGCGGACTCGCCATGGGCGAGATCGACGTCCGGCAGGTCGGCCGCGTTCTATGGCGGGAGTCGCTCATGGGAATTGTCCTGGGAAGCGCCATCGGCGTTTTGGGGTTCCTCCGCGCCATGTTCGTCCCCGGGAGCGACCCCCAGGTCTGGCTCACGGTCGGCCTCACGCTCATCGTGACCGTCACGACAGCAAACCTCATCGGCGCCCTCCTTCCCATCGCGGCCAAGCTGCTCCGCGCCGATCCCGCGATCATGGCCGGCCCGTTCATCGCGACGATCATGGACGCCACGACTCTCCTCATTTACTTCGAGATCGCCCGCCGGCTCCTGGGAATCGGGTAGGGACGCTCTGATGCCGAACGACGAGATCCTCGAATCTCTCCTCGCCTTCCGCCGGGAGCGGGACTGGGAGAAGTTCCACACGCCGAAGGACCTGGCGATCTCGATCGTCCTGGAAGCGGCCGAGCTTCTCGAGGAGTTCCAGTGGAAAAGCCCGGAAGAAGTCGCCCGGCACTTGTCGAATGAAGGAAAGGACCGCGTCGCCGAAGAGCTGGCCGACCTCGCCATCTACATCAAGCTGATGGCCCATGACCTTGAGATCGACCTGGACTCGGCCGTCCGCGCCAAGATCGAGAAAAATCGCGCGAAGTACCCGGTCGGAAAGTCCCGCGGCACAGCGAAGAAGTACACGGATCTGTAGCCGGCCGCCTTTCTCCCCCTCTCGCCGTTGACACGTCCTGGCGCGGCATGCTAGGTAGCATGCCGTGAAGATTGCTCGATAGGAGGCCAAAATGGCCGCGCAGCGCAAAGCCCAAATTGTTTTTCCCGACGATCTCCTGCACGCAGTGGACCGCCTGGTGGGCAGGCGGAAGCGAAGCGAGTTCGTCGTCTCGGCAACGCTGGAAAAGCTCGTGCGCATCCGGTTTCAGGACGTTCTCAAGAAGACCGCTGGAGCGTGGTCCGTGGCAAGGCACCCGGAGACACACACAGATGACCCTCACCCGCTGGCTCAAGCGGACGCGAAGGGCGGCCTACTGATAGAGGACGCCGAGGCGAACCGCCGCTCTCCGCAAGGGGGTGTCCGTCGTCCATAGCTGAACGTTCGTCAGCAAGGCGGAGGCAAGCAGATGAGCGTCGACAAGACCAACCCCCGTTCCCATCAACCGTCTGGTCTCGATGAAGCTGAGGAGCTCGTCGTTCTCCACCGCCTTGGCCCGCGGGAGGGCCTGGAGAAGAGAAAGAACCTCGTTTCTGTTGCGCAGATGTCCGAGGGAAATTTCGCCAACGACGGACGGATGACAGAGTACCGCCCCGTCCAACAGCAATTCCCGCAAATGGACGTTTCCCTCCCGAAGGTGAGAAATCCAGATCGAGGTGTCGACCAGCACCATCTTCAGCGCTTTGCGGCCCGTCTTCTCCGGACCGGCAGAAGGCGCTTTTCCGTCCCGCCGAGGTCAGCGAGTCGTCTGCCGCTTTCCCGGGCGATCAATGCCTCCAGCCCCATCTTCACGAGAGCGGTCTTCTCAGATACTCCGGTCAGCCTGGATGCTCTTGTCAGGACCTTCTCGTCGATGTTCAGCGTCGTTCTCATGCATATTAGTATGCATGGCTCGTATGCGTTCGTCAAGCCCTCCCCAGCCACCCCTTCCGCACGGCGAGTTTCGCCGCTTCGAGAACCGGAAAGATCGTGAGCGCCGCCGCGACGGGCACAACGAGATCCGCCGGAGACAGACTCGCCGTCTGGAACACGTCGCGGAGCCCGGGCGCGTAGACCACGGCCGCGAGAAGGGCGATCTCCCAAGCGATCGCGATGTTCAGCCACCGGTTCGACCAGAACCCCGAGCCAAAGATGGAATGGCGGTCCGAGCGAAAGTTGTACGCCTTGCCGAATTCGATCAGGATGAGCGTCACGAAGACCGTTCCCATCGCCCGCTGAACGCTTGCGCCCGTGGAGAGAAGCCACGCGAAGAGACCCATGTTCACGCCCGCCGACCAGAGACCGCCGACGGCCATGAGGGCCACGACCGGCCGTGTGAAGATGCCTTGGCGCGGGTCGCGCGGGGGGCGTTCCATGAGGTCCTTTTCCGGCGGATCGAAGGCGAGGGCCAGCGCCGGAAGACCGTCCGTGGCGAGGTTGACGTAGAGGATCTGGACGGCCGAGAGGGGCAGAGGGTAGCCGAGAAGCGTGGCGGACGCCATCAGAACGATCTCGCCCACGTTCGCGGACAGGAGGTACATCAGGTACTTCTTGATGTTCCCGAAGATCCCCCGCCCTTCCTCCACGGCCGCGACGATGGACGCGAAGTTATCGTCGGTGAGCGTCATGGCCGCCGCCTCGCGCGAGACGTCCGTCCCCGTGATCCCCATCGCGATCCCGATGTCGGCCTTCTTGAGGGCCGGGGCGTCATTGACGCCGTCGCCCGTCATGGCGACGACGTGGCCCCTTCCCTGGAACGCCTCCACGACCATCAGCTTGTGGGCGGGAGAGACCCGGGCATAGACGCGGATCTCCTCGACGACCCTCGCGTGCTCTTCCGCGCCCATCGCATCGAGGTCCGCCCCGGTCATCACCCGCCCGTCCTTGAGGAGTCCGATCTCCCGGGCAACCGCCTCGGCGGTGAAGCGGTGATCGCCCGTGATCATGACCGGGAGGATCCCCGCCGCTTCGCATTTCCGGATCGCCTCCGGGACCTCCTCGCGCGGCGCGTCATAGATGCCGACGAGACCCAGGAGCGTCATTCCCCGCTCGCCTTCTTCGGCCGAGTAGGCCTCGGGCAGGGCCCGGTCCGCAAGGGCGAGCACGCGAAGGCCCCGGCCGGCCAGTCTTCGCGCCTCGTCGAGGATCCTCTCGCGCGCGGGGGGATCGAGGAGGGTTTCTCCTGACGGTGTCGCGCGCCGCTCGCAGGCGGCGAGGATCACCTCCGGCGCTCCTTTGGAGCAGGCGAAGAGACCGTCCGGCCCGCGGTGGAACGTGGTCATCCGCTTCCGCTCGGAGGAAAACGGAGCCTCGCCGATTCGTGGAGCTTCGTTCTCCAGGGAGGCTTTCTCCATTCCCGCCTTCGCCGCCGCGACCACGAGGGCCCCTTCCGTCGGATCTCCCGCGATTTGCCACCCCGCCTCCCCCCTCCGCAAGCGGGAGTCATTACAGAGGGCGCCCGCCCTCAGCAGACGAACCAGATCGGACCAGAGCGAATCCGTCGTCCCGACGGGAATCCCGCCCCGCTGAAGGCCGCCTTCCGGCTCGTATCCCGAGCCCGTCACGTCGATCTCCTCTCCGGCCAAAACGATTCGCCGGACGGTCATCTCGTCCTTCGTGAGCGTTCCAGTCTTGTCCGTGCAGATCACGGACGTGGAGCCGAGCGTCTCGACGGCCGGGAGGCGCCGGACGAGCGCGTTTCGCCTGACCATCCTCCGGACGCCCAGGGCGAGCGACACGGTCACAACGGCCGGCAGGGCCTCCGGAACGACGGCCACGGCCAGGGCGATCCCCCAGACGAACATCTGGAAAAGCGGCTCGCCCCTCAGGAGTCCCGCGCCGACGATCAGGGCCACGACAACGAGCCCGGCCTGGACGAGCCGTTTGCCGACGCGGTCCAGCTCCTTCTGGAGCGGCGTCCTCCCCCGCTCGACGGTCTGAAGCATTCCGGCGATCTTCCCGAACTCCGTCGTCATGCCCGTCTGAACGACGACCCCGCGCCCCCGCCCGTACGTCAAGGCCGTTCCCGCGTAGAGCATGTTCCGCCTGTCTCCCAGGGAGGCTCCGGCCTCGGAGACGAGCGAAGCGTCCTTCTCCACGGGCATCGATTCGCCCGTCAGGACCGCCTCCATCGCCTGAAGGTTGACCGCCTCGATCAGCCGCGCGTCGGCCCCCACCTTGTCGCCCGTATGCAGGACGAGGAGGTCGCCCGGAACCAAGTCCCGTGCGGGAACCTGCCTCTCCTCGCCGTCCCGAAGGACGGTCGCCGCAGGCGCGGCGAGAGCCCGGAGCGCCTCGACGGCCCGTTCGGCCCGGTACTCCTGAATAAACCCCATGACGACGGCGAGGAGAACGATCGCCCCGATGACGACAGCCTCGGCGGCGTGACCCATCAAGGCCGAGAGCGCAACGGCGACAAGGAGGACGGCGAGAAGGACGTTCTTGAACTGGTTGAAGAAGATGGAGAGAGGCGAGACGCCAGCGGTTTCTTTGAGCTCGTTCGGGCCGTACTCAGCCAGCCGCCTCAGGGCCTCCTGCTCGGAGAGACCGCCGGCGGAGGAACCGACCTCCCGCAAGACGTCCTCGGCGGCGAGGGAATGCCATGGAATGGTCTGTAGGCGATTCATGGGCGGTGTCGAAGGAACTAAAGCAGGCCCCTTTTCATGGCGCTCAAGAACGCCTCCGGCCCGAGAACCAGGATCCCCTCATATTCGCGGACATCCAGGAGATGGGCATCGCGGCTCACTATGTAGCGCGCGCCCGTCTTCAGCGCGAGATGGAAGAACTTGTCGTCGTCCGGGTCAGCCGGCACGATCCTCTCGCGGCCGCGGCTGTCGCCGAGATGGGAGCTCTCCTTGAGGAGCCCGATGAAGGCCTCGATTCTGTTGGCCGACCAGCCGAGAAGCGTACGTATTCTGGGATAGGAGAGAACGCGGCGGACTTCGGCCAGGATCTCGTTCGACAGCACCAGTTCGTATCTTGCCTCCCCTTCGAGTCCCGACGCCTTCAGGATCTCGAAGGACGGCCCCGTCGGGCCAAGAAGCGCCGAGACGATCTGGTTCGTATCCAGAACGACCCGAATCATCCTGGCCGAGCGCGACGCCTCGCCCAGCGAACCGCCTGGTCAATCAGGCGCTCGATCTCCTCCGCCTTCTTCCCCTTGTTCCTTTCGTGGACGTCCTCGATGATGGCCAACAGCGCCTTCTTCGACGCCTCGTGTCTCTCGAGAATCTCGATGGGAACGATCGCGGCGGCCGGCTTCCCCTTCTTGCTGATGACGTAGTGGTCTCCCCGAAGACGAGCGCCATCCACCAGGTCTCCCAGCCTCTTCCGCGCATTCTCGACCGTCACGCTTCGGCTCATGGCTTCCTCCTGATCCTTACAGAACTTACTAACAATGATAATTCCTGAGGGCAAGAAAGTAAAGCTCTCCCGTGGAGCGAGGAGGCCCTGATCACCGCCCGCCTCTCTCCAGGATGTAGACCCCATAGGCGTTGAGAAAGTAGATCGCGAAGATCGCAGCGGCGACCCAGCTCAGGCGCAAGCCCCGCTTCGTCTCCGGCTGATAGAAGAGGGCCAGGATGGCGATCCCGCTCATAATGATCGCGGAGAGGGCCGGAAGGAAATGCGTGCGGGAGACATGCGCGAGAATGGGGCCAGGGGTGTAGAGGAGATCATTCACGGCCAAGATGGCTAGGTTGAAGAGGTTGCTCCCCAGGAGTCCCCCAATGGCAAGGTCGATGGCGCCCATCCTCAGCGCCGCGAGCGAAGTCACAACTTCCGGCAGCGTGGTGGCCATAGCAATGAGGAGCGTTCCTACGAACGTCTGCCCCCACCCCGTGGCCTCGGCTAGGTCCTCACCGACAAACGGCAGCCAAGCGGCCGCGGCGATGATCGCGGTCGCGTTCAGGGCAAACCCCCGGTAGGCTCTCGCCGAAGAGAACTCTTCGTACTCGCGGACCGCCTTCAGTTCTTCCCGAATCTTCCTCCGTTCGAACCGGAAGATCACCCGCATCCCGATGACGTAGAAAACGAGGAGGAGCGGTGTATACAGCCCGACCCAGGAGAGCCGAAGAGGAACTCCCATTCCGCTCATGAGGAGACCGACGGCCGCGATGCCCAGCATGACGACGCCGAACCCCGCCGCAAGAATATGCCCCTGCTCCGCCCGGGAGAGGACGGCGCCCGGGCGGTAGAGCAGGTCCAGTACGGCAATGACCGTCAGGTTGATCATGCAGGCGCCCAGCACATCCCCGACGGCGATGTCGGGCAAATCCGCCGCCGTCACGGCACTTGCCCCCGTGATCAACTCCGGGAGAGATGTGACGGAGGCCATCAGGACGACGCCGATCCACGTCCGGCCCATTCCCGTCTTCTCGGCGATGATGTCCCCGTACCGCGTCAGGCGCACTCCCGCCGCGAGGATCAACAGCATGCACGCCGCGAATTGAAGCCAGATGGACAGCATGGTCTCCGGCTGAACGGGCTCAGGCGTACCTGAGCCACCAGTAGAGACTGGCGATCGCGATCGAGAACAGCATCAGCGGAAACGCCAACAGCATGAACGGGAGGAACCGGATCGGCTGGCCCGCCCGCTCGGCGAACCCGGCGACGATCAGGTTGGCCGAGGCGCCGATGATCGAGCCGTTGCCGCCGAGGCAGGCCCCGAGCGCGAGCGCCCACCAGAGGGGGCGGATGGCCTCATCGCCTCCGAACGAGGGCCCCATGCCCTTGATAATCGGGATCATCGTCGCCACGAAGGGAATGTTATCCACCAAGGCGGAGAAGACGGCCGAGCCCCACATGATGACCATCCCCGCCAGGAAGAGGTTTCCCCTCGTGAGGTCGGCCAGTTGGCCGGCCAGGATGTTGAGAAGCCCCGCCTTCTCCAGGCCGTGGACGAGCATGAACAAACCGACGAAGAAGAAGATCGTCACCCACTCGACCTCGCCGAACGTGTGGTGAAAATCCTTGCCGGACCACCAGAGGAGAACCACGGCGCCCGTCAAGGCGATGATGGCCGGCTCCAGGTGGAGGGAATGCGCCATCGTGAAGCCCGCGATCACTCCCGCGAGCACGGCCATCGACTTCCACAGGAGGACCCGGTCGCTGATGGCGTCCCCCTCCCGGAACTCCATGATCCGCTCCCGATCCTCCTCTGCAACCTTCATCTTGCGCCCCCAGATAAGGTAGAGGGGAAGAAGCGTGGCAAGAAAGATGACGACCGTCACGGGCGCAAGATGGATCACAAAGTCCATGAACGACAGCCCGGCGGCCGAGCCGATCAGGATGTTAGGCGGATCGCCGACGAGCGTCGCCGTCCCACCGATATTGCAGGCAAAGATCTGCGCGAACAGGAACGGGTAGGCCGAAACCTTCAGGGCATCGGCGATCAGCATCGTCACGGGCGCCACGAGAAGGACCGTCGTCACGTTGTCCAGCAGGGCCGAGAGTACGGCCGTGACGACGGCCAATACGACCAGGATCGGCCACGGCCGCCCGCCCACCTTCTTGGCCGACCAGATGGCGAGGAACTGGAACACCCCCGACTTCTGGGTGATCGCCACGATCACCATCATCCCCACGAGGAGGAAGATCGTGTTCAGGTCGATCCCTTTGAACGCGTCGGCCTGCGACTGGATGCCCGCGAAGATCATGATCGCGGCGCCCAGGAGCGCGATCACGGCGCGGTTGACCTTCTCCGTCATGATAGCGATGTACGTGGCGATGAAGATGCCCGTGGCAACGACGAGCGCGGCGGTTCCCGTCACTTCGCAGCTCCGCCGTACGGGATTTCCCGGAGGGAATCCATCTGCTTGAGGATGTCCCAGATGCCGATCACGCCCAGGATCCGGCCATCGCCGTCCACCACCGCCGCGTTGTGCGCCCGGTGCCCGCGGCGGAAGAGGAGCGTTGCCGCCTCCAGGACGGACGTCTCCGGCGACACGCGCTCGAAATCGGTCGTCATGACATCGCTCACAGGCTTTTCCCCCATCTCTTCGAGCCGTTGATAGGTCGTCGAGAGGTCCGGGGCGAACGACACGTCCTTCAAGTCCCCCGATACGATGTAGGATGGAAGGGCCTGGCGGAGCAGGTCGAAGGTAGAAAGCATCCCCACGACCCGCCCGGCATCGTCCACGACCGGGAGGTCGTGGAGACGGTGGGCCGCCACAACCTTGAGAGCGTCGCGAACCATCTGGTTTCGATCGAGGACGACGACGCTGGATGTCATGATGTCACGGGCTTTCACGGCTGCTCCTTTCGTTCGGTAACGGACGGCTGGCTCATCGACGGCGGAGCGGGACTTCTCCCCCGCCGCGACTACCGTAACCGGGCCGGAAGTCCGGGGCAAGTGAAATCGGTTTTCAGGACCGGGGGAAACGCACCCAGACGGCGAGCCCGATGAGCGCCGCCGCCGCGGACAACGCGAACAGCATCGGCGCGCCGGCCGATTCGTAGAAGAACCCGTTCACCACCTGCCCCACGCCGATCCCAATGCCGAAGGAGAGGCTTCCGTAGACGACCTGCCCCATCGTCCGGAGACGCTCGGGGACGATCCGGTAAACGTGAAGAATCGAGGCAACATGGAACGCACCGAAGGAGAAAGCGTGAAGCGTCTGGGCGAGGAAGAGGAGCGGCAATGAGAGCGTCGAGGCCGTGAGCGCCCAGCGGGCGGCCGCCAGGGCGAGCGAGGCACCGAGAACGGCCCGAACGCCGAGTCGGTCGATCATCCAGCCCGAAGCGAACATCACGAGGATCTCCGCCGCGACGCCCGTCCCCCAGAGAAGCCCGACGACAGACTTGGAGAACCCCACGCCGTCCAGGTAGATCGTGAAGAACCCGTAGTACGTCCCGTGGGAGAGCTGCATGAGCAATCCCGCGATCACGATCCGGCGGTAGGCGGGATCCGCCAAGAGGCCTCGGAGGCCGTCCCCCCCGTCTTGCGGCGGCGCGTCCCCCCGGGGCGTGACGAACGTCAACAGAAGGTTCGAGAGAAGGATGGCCGTCAGGATCGGGACGACGGCATCGGTTGAGCGCAGATCGATGGCGATTCCCGTCGCGACAACAAGAACGATGAACCCAATCGACCCCCAGAGGCGGACGCGCCCGTAGTCGCTTCCCGACCGGTCGAGGCTCTCCAGGACGGTCACCTCGACGAGCGGATGGTGCGCCGTCCAGAATGCGGCGAACACGAGGAGGACTGCGGCCATCGCCGCAAAGCCCGACGGGAGGGCCAGCATCGCCCCCGCCGCGAGGGCCCCGGCCGCCGCAACGAGGGCGAGTCCTTTCCGGTTCGCCCTTCGGTCGGCCGCCCGCGCCCAGAAGGGCGGGATAATCGTCTTGCAGACGGGGATGATCGCGGCCAGAAGGCCGATCTCGGCCGCCGAGAATCCCCTTCGCGCGAGGAAGAGATTGAAGTACGGAAGCAGGACACCGAGCGCGGCGAAGACAGAGAAGTAAAAGGCGCGGAGGACCAGGATGTCTCGCGCGTCCGAAGTGGATGTGACCGGCTCTTGCACCGCCGCAAGATACGGCGGCGGACGGAAGAGTGTCAATCGAAGAACCCCAATTACCGAGAGCAATCCTTGGGGAGTGGATCGGCCGCTATTCCGGCTGTTTTCAGAGATCGCCCGTCCTGCCGCCCTCCAAAACGCACTACGCCCAGAACAACATCAAGATCCCTCTCCGAGCCCCAATCAAGCCGGGACTCATCCGACACGCACAGACTCTTTGCGGAGCACAAAGGTCTTCATGTTTTAGAAGGACACGCGGTCATGGGCCGGTTATGGGCCGGCTGAGGAAATTGCTAATAATGGGTTGAGCGATAAATCGCTCAACCCATTATTAGCAAATTTAATGGTAGCGGGGGCAGGATTTGAACCTGCGGCCTTTGGGTTATGAGCCCAACGAGCTACCGGACTGCTCCACCCCGCGTCAGGGAAGTGATCTTATACCCGAACGACCCGCCGGGTGTCAAGCCTCGTCGCGAACTTCGCTGTCGATTTCGATCCCGAGCGCCTTAATCTTCCTGTGCAGGTTGCTCCGCTCGATCTCCAGCTCCTCGGCCGTGCGGGAGACGTTCCCTTTGTTCGCCTTGAGCCGGTCGAGGATGTAACTCCGCTCGAACTCGGCCCGGGCCTCGCGCAAGGGCCCAACGGTCGGAAGCGCCGCGGGTGCCTGGGATCGGCCCCCCTCCTGTTCGACCAGAGGCGGAAGGTCGGACTCCCGAATCTCCGACTCCGGCGCCATGATGACGAGCCGCTCGACAAGGTTCTTGAGCTCCCGCACGTTCCCCGGCCAGCGATGCGCCGCGAGCTTCTTGAGCGCCTCCGGCGAGACCGTCTTCGGGCGCTTTCCGTAGTCTTCCGAGAACGCCTTGAGAAAGGCGCTGACCAGAAGAGGGATGTCCTCGGCGCGATCCCGCAGAGGCGGAACGTGGATGGGAACGACGGCGAGGCGGAAGTAGAGGTCGTCCCGGAATCGGCCCGCCGCGATCTCGGCCTGGAGGTCCTTGTTGGACGCGGCGATGACGCGGACGTCGACCCGCATCGTCTGCGTCCCGCCGACCCGCTCGAACGTCTGCTGCTCGAGGACGCGAAGCACTTTCGCCTGCGTGGCGAGGCTCATGTCGGCCACCTCGTCTAGGAAGATCGTCCCGCCGTCGGCCAGCTCGAACTTGCCGGGTTTAGCCCCCGTGGCCCCGGTGAAAGCCCCCTTTTCGTGCCCGAAGAGCTCGCTCTCGATCAAGTCTTGAGGGATGGCCGCGCAGTTTACTTCCACGAACGGGCGGCCGGCCCGGTCGGAGGCGGCGTGAATGGCGCGGGCGACGAGCTCTTTCCCCGTCCCGCTCTCGCCGGAGATGAGGACGCGTCCCCGCGACGGCCCGGCCGTCGCGATCTGCCGCTTGAGATCCTCCATCGCCGCGCCCCCGCCGACCATCTCGCAACGGGAGTCCACTTTCCGGCGGAGAGCGCGGTTCTCCGAGAGGAGGCGGGACTCGGAGGCGGCGTGCTGGATCAGGAGGACGATCTTCTCGTACGAGAGAGGTTTTTCGAGGAAGTCGTACGCCCCGAGCTTGGTCGCCCGGACGGCCGTCTCGATCGTCCCGTGGCCGGACATCATGATGACGGGAACGTCGGGGTACGACTCGCGGATCCGCTTCAGGGCCTCCATCCCGTCCATGCCGGGCATCCAGATGTCGAGGAGGACGGCCTGGGGCTGTTCCTCGCGGAGGATCGCGAGGGCCGCCGTTCCAGAATCGGCCGTGCGGACCCGGTACCCTTCGTCGCCCAGGACTCCCCTCAGGGATTCAAGGATGCTCGCTTCGTCGTCAACGACCAGAATCGTCTCGGGCACGAAACCTCCTTATTCAGGCCGTTCGGTTGATGGGTAGATAGGAAAAGCCCAAACCACAAGCTCTTGTCGATCTGCAATTTTCAATTTTCAATTTCCAATTTTCAATTCTTGGCATCCACCCATCCGCCCAGGTCACGCCGCCTTGAGCGGCAGGTCGATCATGAACGTCGTCCCTTGGGGCTCGCCCCGGCCCACGCGGATCTGCCCGGCGTGCTCGCTCACGATCCGGTTCACGATCGCGAGGCCCAAACCCGTCCCGGATTTCTTCCGCGAGAAGTACGGGAGGAATATCTTGTCCATCTCCTCGGCGGGGATCCCCGGCCCGTTGTCCGCGACCTCGATCGCGACCTTCCCCTCGGCCCGGTGGGCGCGCGTCCGGACAACGAGGCGCCCGCGCCCGTCCATGGCTTGGACGGCGTTCTCAAAGAGATTCACGAAGAGCCGCCGAAGCTGCTCCTTGTCGAACGAGAAGACCGTCACGCCCGGATCCAGCTCGGTCTCGATCACGATGTCCCGGTGGGCCGAGCGGTAGAGCGCCGCCACTTCGCCGATCAGGATGTTCAGGTCGTTCGGCTGGGGACGGGCCACGGGGAAGCGAGCGAACTGGGAGAACTCGTCCACGAGCCTCTTGAGATCGTCCACTTGCTGGACGATCGTCCGCGTGCATTCCTCGAGGATGGAAGGGAAGTCGCCGGCCCCTTCCGCGAACCGCCGGCGCAGACGCTGGGCCGAGAGCCGGATCGGCGTGAGCGGGTTCTTGATCTCGTGGGCGATCCGCCGGGCCACCTCCTCCCACGTGGCAGTCTTCTGGGCCTTGATGAGCTCGGTGAGGTCCTCGAAGAGAACCAGGAACCCCAGCGGCTCGCCCTTGGAATCGACCAGCCGGGAGACGGCCATGTGAAGATGGAGGCCCCGTCCGCCGATCGTCAGGGTCAGGTTCTTCTCAACCGTCCGCCTTCCCCCCTCCGAGAGCGACCGGACCAGATCGAGAACGGGCCGGAAGCCCCCCTCCGAAAGAACCTCCCGGTACGGCCGGCCGACGATCTGGGCGGGGTCGATCCCGAGGATCTCTCCTGCCGCCCGGTTGAATGTCGTCACCTTGTTCGTGATGTCGACCGACACGACGCCCGCCGCGACGTTCTCGAGGATCGTCTCGGTGTAGGCCCGCCGGGCGTCGATCTCCATCGCCGAGACTTGGAGCGACCGGTACGCGGCGTCGAGCCGCTGTCGCCCCGTCCGAATGTCCTCGGTCATCTTGTTGAAGGAGTCGACGAGCGTGCCGATCTCGTCGGCCGCGGTCGCCTCCACCTTGACGTCGAGGTCCCCCTGCGAAACGCGGTGCGTGGCCTCGGCGAGCTTCTGGATCGGGATCGTGATTCCCTTCGACAGGTAGAGGCCGTACCAGATCGCGATGAACAGGATCGCCAGCGTGATGAGGAGGAAGGTGAGGAAATAGCTCGCCTTGATGGGCGTCCGGTACGCCTGGAGCTGGCGGTACTCGTCGTACGCCGTGGAGATGGAACCCAGCTTGGAGACGAGGGCCGGAGGGAAGTAGACGTCGATGATGACGATTCCCGGGATCCGCCCGCCCTTCGCCGGGATGGGAACGACGGCCCGGACGATTTCGCCGGCGGGAGTCGCGACGATGTCCGAGACCGCCTCCCCCCGGAAGCCGCTCTCGACGGACTCGGGCGCCGGGGGACGAACGGCCTCTTCGGGAATGTCGGAGGCGGCTACCTTGAGGCGGGAGAGCGTGGGGCTCGTCCGGACCTCGATCCGGGCCATGTTCTCGTCGCGGAGCTTCCGGGACAGGAGGGCCGAGAGCCTCCCTTCGGCGCCCAAGGCGAGGAGCTCCTCCCGCGTGATTTCGTCCGCGATCCGGCTCCCGGCCCCCGCCGCCCGCTTCCGGGCCTCCTCGTAGTAGAGGGAGTGGGCCAGCTCGACGGCGTCGCGGAGCGACCGCTCGACGGGAGGGGAGAACCAGTTGTTCACGATGGCATTGATCATCCCCGTCCCCACTATGAAGAGCCCGGAGGTCGGGATCAGGATGAGGACGACGAACGTGAGGACGAGCTTGGTCCGGAACTTCGAGCCCAGGACGTCCTGCCGCCGCTCGTAGTAGAGCTTGACCACGTTCCGCCCGACGAAGATCCCGAGGGCCAGGAGCAGGACGATGTTGATGTTGAGGAGGGTGAAGACGATGATCGTGTCGCCGAGCGAGCGCTCCGGAACGCCCTGGGCCAGGAGCTCGATCCCGGTGGCGACGACGGAGACGACGAAGAGCAGGAGGAGGACGCGGATCGTCCGCGTGTTTTTTGCCTTCCGCTCCTCGAACATCTCGGCCGGGCTCTTGGATGGAGAAGGAATCGTCGTCACGGCGTCTCCCGGCGGAGGGCGACAGCCAGCGGGCCCGGGGAGCCCGGGGAGAAGGACCCGGGCCCCCGGAACGATTGCGTCCCCTCCTTGAGCGTGAACTCGGGCGACGTCTTCCACGACGTGGAGAAGTCGTTGAACGAGACGAAGAAGAGGATCGTCTCCAGGATGGCCGGAACGTTCGGCGTCCGCGACTCGGCCTTGAGCTGGATGTAGTACGGCTCGTTGGGCGCGAGGACCGAGCGGGGCGCCACGACGACGGACGCGAGCCGGCTCGTCCACACGAGCATCGGTGAAAACTCAGCGAAACTCTTCTCCTCGGAGCGCTCCCCGTCGCTCGCCCGGACGGCGTAGAGCTTCTTGACCGAGTCGTACTTCACCTGCCGGAGGATCGTCCGCTGGGCGATGAATTCATCCGGCCACCAGTTGTACGACCGGTAGAGGTTGAGCGTATAGCGGAACTCCTTCGAGAAGCCGTTCTTGAGCGCCTCTTCGATCGCGGACGCGAACGGCCCCGTGAGCACCGCCGAGACGGCGACGCCCGACGGCCCGATCGTCACGACGACGTTCGAGATCTGCTCGCCCTTCGCGAGCGCCGAGGCTGGAAAGAAGGGAACGAGGAGGGCGGAAACGGCAATCAAGAGGAGCGATCGAATTTTCGTCATCCGTCCGGAACCGGTGATGGAAACGGGGAACCGACTGACCTAATTTTGCAACACTAGCACCCGATCAGCCGGTGTGTCAAGGGGCTATTTGTGTAAGTATTTGATTCTTCAATATTTTTCTTCTTCCCCGCTTCCCCTTCCCGTTTCCCCGTTTCAGTCCTTTCCCCGCCTCTTCGGATCCATGTGATCGCGGAGAGCGTCGCCCAGGAAGTTGAAAGCCATCACGGTGAGGAAGATAAGGAGCCCCGGGATGAGAAGCCACTGGAACCTGAGGAGGTATTCCACGTTCTGCGCCTCGGCGAGAAGAAGTCCCCAGGAGGAATCCGGGTCCTTGATCCCCAGACCAAGGAAGGACAGGGCGCTCTCGCCCAGGATGTAGCCGGGGATCGAGAGCGTCGCCGAGACGACGGCGTAATTGAACGTCGAGGGGACGACGTGGCGGACGAGAACCCGGGCGCCCGAGGCGCCCATCGCCCGGGCGGCCAGGACGTACTCGCGCTCCCGCTCGGAGAGGACGAGACCGCGGACGATCCGGGCGAGCCCCGCCCATCCGATGAACGAGAGGATGGCGACGATCAGCAGGTAGGTGAGCGACGACGGAAGCGTCGCCGGGATGATCACGGCCAGGGCCAAGAGGAAGTAGAACGTGGGGAGAGACATGAGGATCTCCGTCGCGCGCATGATGACGAAGTCCGTCCGTCCCCCGACGTACCCGGAGAATGCCCCGATCAGGATCCCCAGCGTGTAGCTGATTGCGACGCCCACGAGGCCGATGGAGAGGGAGATCCGGCCTCCATACACGAGGCGCGAGAAGAAATCGCGCCCCAGAGCGTCAGTCCCGAGGAGGAAGAGGCGGGCGTCCGGGTCGGCCGTCGTGAGGACCTTGCCGCGCTTGAAGAACGAAAGGCGGATCCGCTCCTCCGTCTCTTCGTACCGGCGCTTCCGGATGTCGGCAAGCTTCGTCTTGTGGACGTAGAGGGGCCCCTCCGACCACTCGCCCGGGGGCGCGAGATGGACGCGCATCGGCGGATGGTGCGGGTGGCGGCGGTTCTGCGCCGCCGGATCGTACGGCGCGGCGACCGGCGCGAAGAGAGCCGCCAGCGCAAAGGCGGCGAGAAGCGCGAGACTAACGCGCGCCGGCCAGCCGGCGGATATCCAGAAGTCAGTCATCTTTCCCGACCGGTGATCGTTTCTCAAACACTCACGGCCCGCCTATTACACACTTATGCTCCCTCCTCCCGCTTCACATCCCGACAACGGTGCACCCGGGCGACAACCACCCTTCTTCAAGCAGCCTTGGCCTTTGCGATCCGGAGTCTCACCATGAGACCGATCTGGGCCAGCATGGCAATGAGCGTGTCGACGCTGAAGACGTCGATTTTTCCGCGCATCAAGTCGCTGATCCGAGGCTGAGTGACGCCCAGACTCTTGGCGGCCTCGGCCTGGGTCATGCCCTTGCGGCGGATGTATTTCTCGATCTCGGCCATCAGCTCGGCTCGAACACGCAGGTTCTCCGCCTCTTCGCGCTCGAACCCAAGATCCTTGAAAACGTTCCCGGATGACCTCGTCATCTTCATGTTTTCTCCTTTCTCCATTTCAACAGACGCCAGAAGCGTTCGGCCGCAAGATCGATGTCGTGCTTGGGCGTTTTCCTGGTCTTCTTGCCGAAGGCATGCAGAACGTAAACGGCCTCTTCGAACTTGGCCACGTAGAGGACCCGAACCTCGCTCCCCGCGTGCACCCGGATTTCCCGAACGCCTGGGCCGACGGCCGGCATCGGCTTCCAGTCGGTCGGTTCATCTCCGGCCTGAACTTTGAAGAGCTGATACCCGGCATCCTTCCGCGCGTCGGGCGGAAAATCTCTCAGATCGTCGAGCGTTGTCGCCACCCATACCAGCGGCTTCATGATATACAAATACTTATATATATGTCAATGAATCCGCCGTCAAGTCTCGGCGGGTCCGGTGACCCGCCCTACGAAATTCGTCCGCTCACCCGACCGTAGGGCGGCACACCGTGCCCGCCCAACACCATGCGCGCCGCCCGGCCGCCGCCTCACTCATACCGAATCCTCGGGTCGGCGAACTTGAGGGCGATGTCGGCCAGAAGATTGCCGACAATCAACAACACCGCGCCGATCAGGATCGAGCCCATGAGGAGGAAGAGGTCCTGGGAGAGGACGGCCTGGAGCATCAGGTTTCCCATCCCTTGCAGGTGAAGGACCGCCTCCACCAGCGCCGCGCCGCCGAAGAGAGCGCCCAACTCGTACCCCGCGATCGTGATGAACGGGTTGATCGCATTCCGGAGGATGTGCTTGTAGACGACGGTCCGCTCCGGGAGCCCCTTCGCGCGGGCCGTCCGGACGTAGTCCGCGTTCATGATCTCCATCACGTTCCCGCGCATGAGGCGCATGAGTCCCGCCACACCCGAAGTCCCCAGGACGACGACGGGCAGGATGAGGTGATGCACCCGGTCCCAGATCTTCTCGAAGAACGAAAGCGTGTCGTAGTTCGGCGAGAACGAGCCGCCCGTCGGGAACCACCCCGTCTGGAGGGCAAAGATGAGAAGGAGGAGAGCGAAGAAGAAGGATGGGATCGACATCCCCATGAAGGCGAAGAACGAGAGGAGCCGGTCGGCCCACGTCCCAGGCCGGAGGGCCATGAAGAGGCCCAGGGGGACCGCAAGCCCCCAGGAAACGACCATCGCCGCGGCCGAGAGGATCACCGTGTTGGGGAGGAAGCGGCCGATCAGGGAGAGGACGTCCACGTGGTAGAAGATGCTCTCGCCGAAGTCGAGATGGAGCACCCGCCAGAGCCAGAGAAAATAGCGGATGACGAGCGGCTTGTCGAACCCGTACTTGGCCTCCATCGCCTGGAGCGTCTCGGGCGAGAACTGGGGGTTCATCTTGAGGGAAGTGAAAAAGTCGCCCGGCGCGAGATCCACAACAACGAACGAGATGAACGTGATCCCGATGATGAGCGGGACCGCGTTGACCAGGCGCCTTAGAACGTACCGGCCCATCTCACATCACCCCAACGCTGCGGAGCCGCGCCCGGACAGACGCGGCTACTCCTCTCTCAGGCTGTAGGCAAAATCGTTGTAAGCCATGAGCGTGATGATCGTTGATATCCTCACCCTTCTGTCGAACACCCACGGCAGGATCTTGAAGATGAACTTGATCCGCTCCAGGTCGCGCGTCAGAAGATACGTCATCAGCCTCGCGGCAAAGAGCACCCTGTATTTCGCCTTGATCGGATTTCTCCTGTTCTGCTCCCGCCAGAAGTCCTTCTCCCAGAAATACTTGAGTTTCCTGTAGATGGACGCGAACGAATAGACCTCTCTCCACACGCGGACAAAGCCCTTCTTGAGTTCGGCGGGCGTCATGTTTCTTGGCTTGAAAACGACCGTCTTGGAATCGTATCGGTCCCAGTCCTTGTGCAACAGCCGGCCTTCCTTCTCCATCCTGTCGAAGAGGCCGGTGCCGGGGAACGGCGTCAGGATGCTGACGAGCGCGAAGAGCACGTTGTTGCCGTTGATGAACTCGGCCAGTCCGCGAAACGTCTCCTGGGTGTCGTTGTCATGGCCCACGATGAAAGCGCCTTGAACGAGAATGCCGTGGGAATGGATCTTCCCGATCGCTTCGCTGAAGTCCTGCCTCAGATTTATCTTCTTGTTCATCTGCCTCAGGGTGTCGGGGGTGATGGATTCGAAGCCGATGAGGATCCCGCCGCACCCGCTCTTCGCCATGAGACCCAGAATCTCGTCGTTCCGGGCCACGTTCAGGCTCGCCTGGCACGACCAGCTCACGTCCAAGGGAGCCAGTTCCTCAAGAAACGCCTTCGCGTACCTTCTGTCCGCGACAAGGTTGTCGTCGGCGAAGAAGATCGCCTTCTTCCTCTCGAGGATGCCGTCCAGCTGAGTCTCACGGATATCGTTCATCACCTGCTCCAGGGAGCGGTGCCGGATCCGGGTCCCGTCGAACGCGTGGACCGAGCAGAAATCGCAGAAGAACGGACATCCCTTTGTCGTCTGGACGATGTGCAGAAGGTACCTGTCGTTCTTGAGGAGGCGCCGGTCGGGCATCGGGCATTCCGCGAGATTGGGGTGGCCTGGGCTTCTGTAGATCGGCTTGAGCCGGTTGTTCCTGAAATCCTCCAGCAGATCCCCCCAGACCCCTTCCGCCTCGCCGATCACGACGCTGTCCGCGTGCCGGCACGCCTCCTCCGGGAGCATGGAGGCGTGAATCCCTCCCAGGACCACCTTGACGCCCCGCGCGCGGAATTGCGATGCAATCTCGTACGCCCGCTTCGCGAACATCGTGCGAACGCTGATGCCGACGAGGTCCGCCGGCGCGTCGAAATCGATCGGCTCCACGTTCTCGTCCACGACCGTGACGTCGACGTCCGGCGGGGTGAGCGCCGCCAGCGTGGGAATGGCCAGGAGGTAGCCCGAGTACGCCTTCGAGAATATGAACCGGGCCACGTACCTGTAGTCGTAGATGTTCTTTTCGTTGTCCGTTCCCTGCCGTGGGGTAATCAGCGTCAGTCTCATCAGTACGCGAGCCTCATCTTATCCGGGTCGGGCGTCCCCCAGATCGTGGGATTGTACCCGAGCACGCGGTTCTTGTGGGCGACGAAGACCGACTCCCGGGCCGTGAGGATCACCGGAAGCTCTTCGTGCAGGATCTCCTGGATTCTTTTGTAGTACTGCGGCCTCTTCTTCGGGTCGAGCTCCCGCGCCCCGAGGTCGATCAGCCTGTCGATCTCCGCCTCCCACGCCGTCTCAGGCTTGGCCTGCCGCGGGTTCCACATGTGGAGATGGCCGCTCGACTTGTAGAAGGTCGAGCCCCAGTGCGGCTCCAGCCCCCCCGTCAGGCCGATCAGGATCGCGTCCCACTCGAAGTTGCTGTCGAGCTTCTCGACAAGCGTATTGAATTCGAGCGGCTTGTAGTTGACCTTGAGCCCGAGCTTCTTCCAGTCCTCGAGGACGATCGCCGCGATCCGTTCGCGCGTCCGGTTCCCCTGGTTCGTGTAGAGGTCGAACGAGACGGGATTCCCGTTCGGGTCCTCGCGGATCTTGTCCCCGTCGCGGTCCCGGTACCCGGCCTCGTCGAGAAGTCTCTCCGCCTTCTTGAGATCGTACTCGTAGTCCTTGATGGCGGCGTTGTGGAACCTCTTGACCTCTGGAGAGATGTCAGCCACAGCCGGCTCGCCGTACCCGCGGAACGCGTTGAAGACGATCGTCTCCTTGTCCACGGCGTGGGCCAGCGCCCGGAGGAACCTCTTGTCCGTGAACCAGTCGAGGCGCGGATCGCGCTTCCCGCCCTTCACGTAGTGCCGGGGGTTCCGGTTGAAGGCGATGAACGGCGTCCCCGTGGAAAGCCCCAGCTCCTTCAGCGTCCAGTCCCTCGCCCGGGCCTTCCCGCGAATGGTCTCGACCATGTCGGCCGAGGGGCCGTAGATGTCCGTGTCCCCCGCGTCGAACTTGACGTAGGCCGTGTTGATGTCCTTCACGATCAGGAGGACGCGCCGCTTGACGTACGGAAGCCGCTCTCCCTTCTCGTCCGTCCGCCAGTAGCGGGGATTGACCTCGTACAGGACGTGCTGGGCGGGAACGTACTTCGTGATGAGGTACGGCCCCGTTCCGGCAAGCTCTTCCGGGGGCGTGTTGATGTTCCAGGCCGAGTCGAACTTCCCGGCGTCCAGCGCCGCTTCGAGCTTGTGCCTCGGCAGAATATCCACCTGCACGATGTCGAGGAACGGCGCGAAGGGAAAGGGAAGCGTGAACGTGACCGTGTGCCGATCGGCCGCCTTCACGATCATCTTCCCCCCCTCGATCATCCAGGCGTCCCGGATCGAGGAAGCGACCTTGGGGTCGTAGATCGCCCGCGCCGTGAAGACGACGTCCTCGGCCGTGAACGGCACGCCGTCGCTCCAGAGAACGTCCTTGCGGAGCCTGAAGGTCCACGTCCGGCCGTCGGGCGAGACGGACCACGACTCCGCCAGGACGGGCTCGAAGTCGGTCGTGACGGGATCGCGCCGGATGAGCCCCTCGAAGAGGATCCCCGCGACGGCCGACGACGACGTCTCCTTCGAGACGATCATGTTGAAGGTCTTGGGGTCCCCCAGCGTGTCGGTCGTGAGCGTGGGCGGAAGCTCCACCCGCTCCGCCTTGCCCGAGCAGGCGAGAAGAAGGGCAAACAGCGGAATGTAAGCGAACCGGGGAACGATCGTAATTCTGCGCACGGCGCGCATAATACCATAGTGAGAGCGCATTGCCACCCACGGCCGTTCACCACGGCCGTTCGATTCTGCATTCCCTTCACCCCCACCCTGGCCCTTGTATCTTGTCCAAGGGGGTCTGGGTCATAGACAATGGAACCGTTCTTTAGCCAAGGCGTGGCAGATCGTCCTTGCCCCCCCCCGTCAAGGGGGAGGAAATTCCTGAAGCACCGACTTGCTCTTTTCCTCCCCCCTTGAGGGGGAGGAATAAGGTGGGGGGGGGTGATTCACCTTTTTCTGTGCTATACTTCCCGCCCATGTCATCCCCGCGAACGTTCAAACTCCTGTACAAGATCGTCGGCCTCGTCATCATTATTGTGGCCGCCATCGCCGCGGCCTCCTACGCCGTCTCCGCCACCCGGGAAGAGAGGATCAAGCGGGAGGAGCAGGAGCTCCAGATGTACAAGATGGCGAACATCATCGCCTCCCTCAAACTCATCGAGCCGGTCACCGGCCGGAACATCGACTGGGGAATCTACCAGAAGTTCGTGGACATCACTGGAAGCCTCGACCCGGACATCGTTGCGATCGCCGTCATGGACGGGGCGAACAGCATCAAGGCCTACTGGGCGGAAGAAAACCGGTTCAAGACCGCGAACCCCCAGGCCGCCCTGGACTTGAAGAGCGCCCTCCGCTCCGCCGTCGCCCAGGGAAAGCTCCGCTCCCGGGAAGGGGACCTCGTGACGGTGGACTCTCCGATCGCGGTGGACAACCGCCCCGTCGCGCTCATCCGGATCGTCTTCTCCCAGACGCGCATGAAGGAAGACGTCGCGCGGAACAGGCGGACCAGCCTCAACATCGCGCTCGGCGTCCTGGGACTCGGCATCTTGGGCGGAATCGTCCTGGCGCGCGGCGTGACGCGACCGCTCGAAAACCTCGCCGGCAAGATGCAGAAGGTCGCCGCGGGCGACTTCTCGGAACGGATGACGTCTTTCCCGCGGGACGAGGTGGGGATGCTCGCCCGCACGTTCAACGGAATGGTCGACGGGCTCGTCGAGCGGGACCGGATCAAGGCCGAGCGGGACCGGCTGGAAGTGGAGAAAGCGCGCTACCGCGATACCCTCCAGCGGTACGTCTCCCGCCAGGTGGCGGATCGGATCCTGAGCGAGCACGGGACGCCCTTCCTCAAGGGAGAACGGCGGGACGTGACTATCCTCTTCTCGGACATCCGCGGCTTCACGCGGATGTCCGAGCGGATGCAGCCCGAAGAGGTCGTCCTGCTGTTGAACGAATACTTCTCGCTCATGATCGACATCGTCTTCAAGTACGACGGGATGCTCGACAAATTTATCGGGGACTGCGTGATGGCCGTCTTCGGCGCGCCGGAAGGGCACCCGGACGACGCCATCAGGGCCGTCCGGACGGCCCTGGAGATGAGGGACGCGGTCCGCCGGTTCAACGACCGCCGCGCCAAGGAGGGTAAGGAGATGATCCAGGCCGGGATCGGGATCAACTCCGGCCAGGCCGTGGCGGGGAGCATCGGCTCCCTGGAGCGGATGGAGTACACGGTCATCGGCGACAACGTGAACCTGGCGAGCCGCCTCACGTCGAGCGCCGTGAGCGGGCAGATCCTGATCAGCGAGCAGACGTACAGGAAGGTCGGGAATTACGTCCGGGCGGCGAAGCTCCCGTCGATCCAGGTCAAGGGGAAGGAAGCGCTCGTGGACATTTACGAAATCGAGGACCTCGCGGCGGCCGAGACCGTCGCGATGCCCGGAGGAGGTCAGCGACAATGATGCGTTGGATGGGCGTGATCGCCGTATCGGCCGGACTGGTCTTTTCCCAGGGATGCGGGAAAAAAGAGGAAGACAAGAAGATCACGATCGAGTTCAACGTGAAGAAAGAGGAGGCCCAACCTCCCGAGAAAGCGGAGGAGAAAAAGGTCGCCGCCGCACCCGCTCCGACCGTGCCTTCGGGGCCTGCCCCGACTGTGCCTTCGGGGCCGGCTCCCGCTCCCCAGCCTCCGCCGGTCGCGCCTCCCAAGGCCGAAGTGAGAGAGGCGCCGCCGTCTCCGGCCGCGGCGCCCAAGACCGAGCCAAGACCCGAACCCAGGCCCGAAAAGAAGAAAGAAGAAGGACGGGTCGCCGCCATCGCGCCCAAGGCGCCGCCGCCGCCCAGGCCCAAGCCTGTCAACCTTCCGGACGATTTCCTCAACAAGGAAGTCTACGTCCGCACAACCCTCCACGCCTTGAAGAACAAGCTTTTCTGGCAGAATTTCCTGTCGGGCACGCCGATCGTCCCGGGAACGCCCGCGACGATCACGCTTGTGAAGGGAGGCGCGGCGGTCGTCACGATCAACGGCGTCCCGCACAAGTTCGCCTTCTCGGGACACAAGGCGGAGCCCCGGCCGGCCGTAATGCTCTCGAAGTTCTTCTCCCCCGCCGACCCGGCGAAAGTCCTAACGCCCGAGGACCTCAGGGCGTCCCGGGAGCCCGAGGCCAGGCCCGGCATGTCGAAGACAGCCGTCCTCGCTCTCTACGGCGTACCGTACGCCGTGGGCGCGAACGAGAACCCCACGGGGATGCTGGCCCTCGACGAGATCCACAAGGACACCCGGTGGGTCTATCTCGTGACGAAGAAGGAGAAGCTCGTCATTGTCTTCAGCAACGGCAGGGTCTCCGGAGTGCAGAAGGGGAGCCCGAAGGGACGAGTCGAAGCGCCGTGAAGAGCGGCCGCTTTATCGCCCCTCTTCTCCTTCTCGCCCTCGCCTCCTTCCCCGCCTGCGGCGAGAAGAAGGAAGAGGACAAGAAGATCACGATTCAGTTCAACGTCTCGAAGGAGACGGAGGAGAAGAAGAGCGAGACGGCCCCCGGGGCGCCGCAGAAGCCGCCCGCTCAGGCGGGAGCGCAAACTGCGCTCGCCCCGGCGGAACGCAAGGTTTCCCCCCAGCCCCCCGCTGTGCGGGGCGCCAAAGCAGCCGCCCGCGCGCCCCTGCCGCCTGAGGCCCCTGAAGCCAATGAAGTCAAAGAAAAGATCGAGGCCGCGAAGCGCGCTCTCGATCAGCGGCAGGCGGCCGAGGCGATCCGGCTCCTGAACGAAGCCAAGCGGCTAGCCCCCGATCATCCCCGTCTTTACCCGATGCTCGCCCGCGCCCACCAGATGAACCGGGACCGGGAAGGAGCGCGGGCCGCAATCCAGGAAGGCCTCGTTCGGAACCCGGACAACGCGCTCCTTCTCTATCTGCGCGGGTTCCTTTACCATCGGGAAGGAAACGCCCATCTCGCCCGGCAGGACCTTCGACGGGCGCTTGAGATCGACCCGAACCTTCCGATGGCTCAGCGGGCCCGCCAGACGCTCCAGGATATCGAGGAAGGCAAGCCGCCCCGCCGTCCGGCCGCCCGCAGGCAAGGCCCCGGGGGAGGCCCGCCCGGAGTTGACGACTTCTGAAGCCCCGGGTAAGATGGGTTTTGCCTTTGCCGGGCGCTTGGCCCGGCCTTCCACGGAGACGCCGCAATGCCGTCGACCGCGAATATCCTTGTCATCGAGGATGAAGAACCGATGCGGGCTCTTCTTTCCGCGGAGCTTGCCGACGAGGGATACGACGTCGCAACGGCCGCCAGCGGCGAGGAAGGCCTTGCCTTGTTCGACGCGAGGCGTCCAGACCTCGTCATCCTGGACATCAAGATGGCGGGGATCGGCGGCATGAAGACGCTCGAGCTTCTCCGCGAGCGGACGCTGGACGTCCCGGTCCTTCTCTTCACGGCATATCCTGAATACAAGCAGGACTTCAACGCCTGGGCGTCCGACGACTACGTCGTGAAATCCTCGGACATGGCCCCGCTCAAGGAGAAGATCCGCTTCCATCTGAACGCCCGGAGGACTCGTTGACCGACCCGTCCGGGGGAAGCGCCGATCTCTCCGCCGCCCGCTTGGGCGAGCTCTGGCGGACGATCGAGGACCTCAAGCGCCAGATCCGCGAGCGGGACGAGCTTCTCGCCGAATACCGCAAGGCCCTCGAAACCCACCTGGCCCCCCCCCGCCCGTACCAGATCGTGACGGCCAAGGAGAAGGTGGACCGTTCCATCGCCATCCTGAACACGCTCTACCACGTGAACGGCGGGTACACCTCGGCCATGTCCGGGCCGTACCGGGCGCTCTGGCTCCGGGACACGCTCTACTGCGCGATCGCCCGCGAGTACGTGGGCGACTTCGAGAGCATCAAGAAGACGTACGGCTTGGCCTTCGACATCTTTCACAAGTCCGGCGACAAGATATCGAGCTGTATCGACGATCCGCCGACGGCGAAGACCGACTTTCTCCACGCCCGCTACAATCCCCACACCCTCCAGGAGTTTCCCGAGGAGTGGGGCCACAACCAGCTCGACATCTTCGGCCTCTTTCTCTACAAGGTGGGGGATCTGCGGCAGAAGGGGATCGTCGTCTACCGCGACTACAAGGACCTGAAGCTGGCCCAGGACCTCGTCTGGTATCTCTTCTCGCTGGACTGGGACAAGGCCCCCGATTTCGGCGTATGGGAAGAAGGGCCGGAGGTCCACGCGTCGAGCGTCGGGGCCGTCCTGGCCGGGCTCCGCGCGGCCCGGGAGCACATCGCCGAGATCCGCGTTCCCGGCCGCTTCCTCGCCGCTGGGCGCGAGGCCTTGGGCCGCCTTCTCCCGCGGGAAAGCGAGTCGCGGCCGTATGACCTGGCCCAGCTCTCCCTTCTCTGGCCGTACCGCGTCGTCTCGCCCGAGCAGAGGGAGCAGATCCTGTCGAACATCGAGACTCACCTCGTCCGCGAACGGGGGGTCATCCGCTACCCCGGGGACCGTTACTACAACGCCGATCCGAGCCGCCCCGACGGAAATGAAGCGGCCTGGCCGATGGGCTTCTCGTGGCTCTCGATCGTGTACACCAAGATCGCCGAGGAAGACCTCGCCGCGGGACGCCGTTCCGACGTCATCGCGTCATTCAAGAAAGCACACCACTACATCAAGAGGACCGAGTCAGCCATGGTGGACGGAGGGGCGATCCCCGAGCTCTACGTGGGCGACAAACCGAATCCGAACACGCCGCTCACCTGGGCGCAGGCGATGTACATTGTGGCCGTCCAATCCCTGGAAAACCTCAAGCTTTCCCTGGACCGCGTCGAAATGGGAAGTGTGGCCGCGGAAATGGAGAGGGAAGGCGCGGGCTAAAGACGGTATTGAAAATTGTAAATTTCAAATTGAAAATTTTCAATTTTCAATGCCCTGCCAATGACCTGGCGCCTACGTCCTCAGCGCCAGCTCGACAATGAGGACGACGAGAGTTCCGAGGACGAGGTTGACGCGGACGAGCGCGGTGAGACTCTTCAGATGGGCCGGGATCTCCGCGTACCGCACGCTCCCTGGCTGTTCCAAGCGGGCGAGATCGGACGCGGCGGCGTAGTGGCGGAAGACGATCCGGAGGAAGACGAGAACCATCGCGAGCGTGACCGCGAACTTCGCCGTCATGAGAATCCCGTACCGGCTCCCGGCGAGGCTTGGCGACACGCCGAGCCGGGCGAAATAGAAGTAGGCGCCCGTCGCCGCGAGGACCGCGATGCTTGACCCGGCCAGGATGAAGAACCGCCGAAGGACCGGAACGATGAGCGGGATTCGCTCCTCGATCGGGCGGGTGACGAGAACCGGGTGCAAGGCCAGGATGGCGAAGACCATGCCCCCAAGCCACGTCACGGCGGCAAGAACATGAAGAACGTGGAGCAGGGCATCGATCGTCACCATGCGGATCCTCCGGAAGACGTCCGCGATCATATCCGGCGGGGGGCCGCGGCGTCCAGCGCCTGCTGAACCGAAGGAGAAGAACTCATGGCGGAAGGAATAAGCGGTTTCGTCGTCGTCGGCGTCATTCTGGCCGGCTCGATCGCAGCCTTCGTCATCGGCGCGATCATCGGCCGAAAAAAGGGCGCGGCCGAAGTCGAGCAATCCTTTAACCAGAACATCAAGCAGGTCGAGGCCCGCCTAGCCTCCGAGGGTTCTTTCCGGAAGGCGCTCCAGAACGAGATCGACTGGCTCAAAAAGGAGAACGAGCGGTACATCCACCTGTTCGTTACGTTCCCCGAGGCCGTCAAGCGCCTCAACTCCACCCAGTCGGTGGACGAAGTCTCCTCGGCCGTCGTCCGCCTGGCGAAGATGCTCATCGACGCGGACGAGATCAGCCTCTTCTTCTACAAGGAGGCCGAGAACGAGCTCCGCATCGCCCTGGCCTTCGGGATCAAGCGCGAGCAGGCCGAGGGGCTCCGCGTGCCGTTCGGCGAGGGGATGATCGGGACGGCGGCCGAGACCCGCGTCCTCCTCTCCGAGAACGAATACCGGACCAACCCCGAATACGTCGAAAAGAGGGCCCGCGCGCGGGAGACGCGGATCGTGTCCACCTACGCCG
Source organism: Nitrospiria bacterium (assembly GCA_919903025.1). Classification (GTDB taxonomy): domain Bacteria; phylum Nitrospirota; class RBG-16-64-22; order RBG-16-64-22; family RBG-16-64-22; genus RBG-16-64-22. The sequence continues at coordinate 43,895 of CAKKSE010000008.1, forward strand.
CGCCGATCGTCTGCAAGGAAAAGCTCTACGGCGTCCTCAACATCGGGAACATCAAGAACCGCACGGGAAACGAGCGGAAATTCCTGGCCATGATCTCCGACCTGGCCGCCGTCTCGCTGGAGAACGCCCTCACGCTCTCGGGGACGAGAACGGAGGCGACGACCGATCCCCTCACGAGCCTCTACAACCGGCGTTACTTCCAGGAGCGCCTCGTCGAGGAAGTCCAGCGCTCCCGGACGTACAACGTCCCTCTTTCCGTCTTCATGATGGACATCGACAACTTCAAGCACTACAACGACAACAACGGCCACCCGGAGGGCGACAGGCTCCTCAAGGCGGTCTCCAAGCTCATCCGGGACAACACGCGCAAGACCTCCATCGTCGCCCGCTACGGCGGCGAGGAGTTCATCGTCCTTCTTCCCGACACTCCCAAGGAAGGCGCCATGGCCTACGCGGAGAAGATGCGATCGCTCATCTCGGGGACGGAGTTCCCGCACGGCGACAACCAGCCGCTCAGGTGCATCTCGGTCTCCGGGGGCGTCGCCACGTTTCCCTTCGACGGGGACTCGGGCGACGAGATCGTCCGCCGCGCCGACGAGGGGCTCTACCAGAGCAAGGAGCGGGGGAGGAACCGCGTCACCCCCTACGAGCCGCCCGCCTTCCACAAGATGACCCTGCCGGGAGACTGACTTGACGAGAGAGAAGTTCGAGCGCCTCGTCGCGGAGGCCCTGGACGGCCTCCCCCTCAAGTTCCGCGAGAAGATGGCCAACATCGCCGTCACCGTCGAGAGCTGGCCCTCTCACGAGGACCTGGAATCGGTCGGCCTCGACCCGGAAGAAGACGCCCTCTACGGCCTCTACCACGGCGTCCCCCTTCCCGAGCGTGAATTCAACTACGGAAACACCCTCCCCGACCGGATTGTCCTGTACCAGGACGTGATCGAAGAGGACGCCGCGGACGAGGACGAAATCCGCGAGATCGTCCAGGAGACCGTCGTCCACGAAGTCGGCCATTACTTCGGCCTCTCGGACGAGGAGATGGAGGAATGGGAGGCGGGGGGGTGGAGGGAATAGAGAGAACGTACGATCCGGGCATCCACCGCTTCAACAGTACCCAGTTCGCTACCCAATTGGGCCGGTATTACCTATTTCCGCCATCTCTGCGTCTTCCGCCACGCCGCGCTCTGTCCGCGTCCAAGGCACTCGATGCGGCCGTCCGATTTCAGGTTTTTCAAAACGCGCCGGATCAAGTCGATGCTCACGCCCGGACATAGCCTCTGAATCTCCGCCACACGAAAGGCATCGGACATTTCGTCAATCGCACGGGCCACAAGCTCCGACTTTTCTCCCTTGGGGCTCTTGACCTGCCCCATGCGTTCCTCGAATTCCAGGTAAGCGGTCTTGAGGATGTAAAGAAGGTAATTCACATACGGCCAAGGATCATTCTTCCCTTCATGCCATTTCGTGGAACTCTGCTCAAGCGTCTCGTAATAGCGTTCTTTATTCTGCTCGATGAGGCGTTCCAGACTGATATACCGGCCGACTTCATATCCGAGGTGATGGCATTGGAGCAGGAGCAACAGCCGCGACACCCGGCCATTGCCGTCCCTGAACGGATGAATACAGAGAAAATCCAGATTGAACGCGGCCATCGCGATCAACGGGTGAATCTTGCGCTCCTCAAGGCTCGCGTCCCAGAGCACGGCTAAAGTCTTCATGGCACCGGGGGTTTTCGCGGCCGGCAAGGTCTTGAAACGGATGCGGGATGTGCCGTCCGGACGCTTTTCGATGATATCCCCGTCTTTTTCCTTGTACTTGCCGGCATCCCAGATTTCCCCGCGAGCCAGCCGGTGCAAACGCAGGATCGTCTCTTCGGTAATCGGAAGCCTCGGCCCTTTCTCATGGATCAGGGCCAGCGCTTCCCGATAACCATGCACTTCCTCTTCGTTCCGGTCTCGGAGAAGTGGCCTGCCGAAAACGAGCGTCTCGATGCGCGCCCTCTCCACCTCCACCCCCTCGATCCGGTTCGACGAAACCGTGCTCTCGATCAACGCGTGCTCGCGCAACACCTTCAAGCGCTGGGGTGATTGCCGCGTGAACAACTCCTGTTTGCCGCGCGCCTCGCCGAGATCGGTGAGATACCACGAGGTTGTTACCGGAATGCTCTCGTGCTTCGCCAAGAGCTGGCGCAATGTCATCACGGTTCTCGCTCTCCAATGGGCTGTTGTAGCGCGGATTCTATCATCTTTTCGCATCTGTACAACGGAACTCGGAAATCGTCGAGGAGAACCGCATGGGCGGCAACAATCCCGGCCCGTAAGTTCTTACAGACTTATGACAGGGGTCACTACGAGGTGGAAGGAGTCTCGGCGGGTGTGATATAAAGGCCGCTCGTTCGGATTCAGCTTCTGGGAGCGGCTCGGTCACTGGTGGACCGCTAGGTCTTCAAAACCCATGTGGGGTGCTGAGAGGCGCTCCAGGTGGGTTCGATTCCCACACGCTCCCGCCAGATTCTCTTTGTTTCCAGGGTCGCCCCCACTGGTCAACGCCATCAATCGTTCGCTTCCATCGTCTTTTCGCCCCCGCCGCCCTCTTTCGCACCAGATGAGGAACGCTGACGGCTTTGCAGAACGAGCGTCCAGCAGACCGTCGGCTTCCACTCCTCAGGGGCTCCGCCGGCCTTCCGATCCTCTCTCAGGATCTTGCGGAGTTCCCGCCAGTCCTCCCGCGTCCACCTGTACCCCTCGCTCCGGTCTTCGCTCCGTGTATTCCCGTTCCGGCACATGCCCTATCCCCCCTTGCGAACCGGCCGCCCAAGACGGGTAACACAGGGTCCGTCTACTCAAACTCGATCTTTACATCGTTGGAGAGGTTCAGATCGGCCAGAATCTGCTGAAGTTCGGTCTGCAGGGACCGGGCCGAATCTGCGCTGGTGGTCACCGAGAACTCTACACCGATACGCAGATCGGAGCCCGATCTGAGCTTCGGAATGATCTTGGTTCCCAGCCTGTTCCAGTGCTCCGGAGGGATCGTGCCGACCACTCTGAGCGTCCGCGTTTCCTGAGCAGGTCCCTTTGTAATGCCGGGAAGCGACGTGAGTATTTCCGGTTCCGCCTCGGGTAGACGTTCCGGCCCTTTCACGACGACCCCAACCTTCAACGCCTCGGCCCTCGCCTTCGTCAGGAGGAAGACCCCGCTGTCGAACACAATCTCCTCCGGCGCGACAACCTCCTTAAACCAGACCCTCTCGTATTCTCCATCCGTCCTCAATCCCGACGCCAGGCCCAAGCTTCCCTTGTCCACGAACTCAGAGATCTTGCTCCTCAAGACCTGTTCGGGATCCACGAGACGGGTCAGCGCCCCGGTCAGAAAACTCTGGCGGAGGCTCGCCAGCGGCCAGGCACTGGTTTCCTTGAAAGCGGGCGGCCAGTTCCGCTCTATGCAGCCGGCTCCCACGGATTCGTTTAGAAGCGAGTATGACTTGAGAGCGGAGATAATCCGGCCGGCCAGCGTCTCACTGGCGCTCGCGTGTCCCGCACCGAGGTCAATGATTTTGAGCCCGCTTGCTTCACCAGGATCCGCAAGCGCCACGCACCGATAGCTGGCCCATACTTCGGCCTTTGCGGACTCCTCGGCGTCCCTGACGCGCGTGTGCAGTTCAAGCCGGTCGGACCGGTCGAAGTCGCCGCCCAGGATGCCTTCATCCACGTCTCTTTTCACGCGCCTCCAAGCGAGCCATGTCTCGACCTTCTCGCGGAGGTCCCGGCCGGGCTTCTTGACGCACCAGACGAGCGCCGCTGGATACAGCCGGTCGGAAGACCCCCGCCTCTTCGTCCACTCAAGAACCCTCTTTGGCACGTCCCCTTTCGCTTCCCACTCGATCTCCGGAGACGTAACCACGAGTGTCAGCCTGGGGGAATCCTGGATTTCAGACGCATCCGCCGGAAAGGGGGCCCAGGAGATGCTTCGCCCCCGGTCGAATTCGACTTTGACAACCAACTCCATGGCAGGCCGGATTTCGTTCTCCTCGTCAAGAGAGGCCCGTCTGTCGCTCACGACCTTCTTCAAAGTCGGCAGGTAGCCGATCCGAAAGCCATCGGTTCCCGCCTTCCGTACGTAGTAGGCTTTCGACTCGAGCGCCAGGGCGGCAGTGTCGATGGATGTCGTGTCGGTCCCTGGCTCGCCCAGGGCGAACCTCAGCTCCGGGAGATGTGCGACCCGGTCCAGTTGTCCCCCGGACGATTCGAAGAGAATGGCTGTCGCTACCCGCCTATGAATGCCGCGCAGCAACCCCTTGGCATCCGCATCGAGCACGCGGGTATGCGCGTTGGCGCCGGCAATGTCGGTATCGATCGCGGCGACCAGGCGGGATTCTCCCAGTTGACCGAGCACGATGCTTCGGAACTCCGGTACTTCGAGCGGCGCCGAGCCGAGAGTAATTAGCGGCTCTGTTCTTGCCTTCTGGAAGCCTTCCCGCCAGTCGCAATGCACATAGATGCTTCCATCATCCGCCAACAAATCACGCATCAACACCAATCTCTCGTAGATCATGGCTATAAAGGAATCTGCGCCCTTCCCCCACGTATCGCGGTAGGCGAGTTCTTCGAGAATGCTCGGCTTCTTGGTAAAGGTGTCGTCGCCAATTTCGATGTCCATCGAGAAGTCCGCGCCCACGTCGAACGGCGGATCGATGTAGATCAGCTTGATGCCGCCCTGCTTCTCGATTTCCTCATGCAACGGACCATTCTTGAGGCTGGCGAGAATCAGCTTGTTGTCGCCCCAGATCAGCTTGTTGGTCCAGCCCTTGAGCTGCCGCCCACTGGCGGGGTCGAACAGGTCGCCCTGAATCTTTACGTCCTTCTCCGCCCGCGGCTCGTCCACCTGCTCGATAGTCTGAAACGGCAGCACCACATTGCAGACCCCATTCGTTTTGCCGTTCCATACCAACTCCACCTCGCGCTTCTCCTCGAACAATAGAAAGCGGTACTTCTCCGGCAGCGGCTTGCCGGCCTCCAGCAGTTTCACAATGTCGCGGATTTCGTTGTCGGTTAGCTTCATGATCCACCCACCAAATGCGCAGCTTGTGTGTTCTTCTTCAGATGCGCATGCTGCTCTTGTGCTTTTTCCGCCTTATCTTTCTGCTTGCTCAAAAAATCCTTGAACGACTCAAGATCGGCGGTCATCTCTTTGGTCGTTGGTAATGATGTATTCGCGGCAACGGCGTGGTCATGCAAGTCAACAATTGACGATGCGCGCGTCATTCCGGCGAACACCGATTCGACCGACTCAAAATCTACGCGAACACCGGTTAAGCTCTGTGTCTTAATCTCGTTTTCCAATCTCTGTAACACTTTATTAAACAGGATCTCCTCCACCGAGCGCTCCCACGTTGAACGCAGTAGTACGTAGTACTCACGATTCAGCTTCCTGTAATCGTCAGGGTTGCCAGCGGTTTCTGCTGCTTTTGCGTCCGCAAGCAGTTTATCCAGGTGATGTACGCGCAGCGCCACTTTGGAGCCAGACCATGGCAGAAAGCGGGTAACGATTCCGGTGGCGTTACCAAGCGCCTCAATGTTCTGCGGCGAAATCTCGGTGCCCTGATGGTCGGCGTCGGCTTCCTCCCACAAATCGCGAAGGAAGACGAGATCGTGCGTGAAGATGATGACTTGCCTTGTCCTTGCCTCTTTGACTAAAAGCCGGACAACACCACCGCGGATGCGGTGGTCGAGGGAGGTTACCGGATCATCCAGGATGATTCCGCAATTATCGTCATTCGCACTCAGTTCAGCCAGAAAGCAGGCGAGCGAGATGGCTGTCCGCTCGCCTTCACTAAATACCGCCTCGGGATTGCCCAGCGTGGCTCCTTCGATGGTTACCTTGTGGAGAACCTTGCCTTTGCCGCCCGGTTGCCGTTCGACGCCGAGCCGAGCTCTATCCAGGCCGATGTCTTTGAGATTATTAAGCATCTGGGTCTTGAACGCGTCGGTAACGAGTCGTTGCTGGAGTTCGCCCGCTTTCAGGGCAATCTTGTTCGTCGTGATCTTGTCAGCCGCCGCTTTTTCAGCTTCGGCCAGCTTCAGGCTGCGCAAATGAGCGAGGACTGAAGCGAGATTTTGATTCAATTTAAGGCGGGCCTTGAGTTCGGCTATTTCCGCTTCGAGTAGCCGTATTTGCTCAGTTACTTTGGCATCATCGGCAAGCTCCTTGAGCCGTTCCCCAATGGCTTTGATCTCCGCGTCACAGGCCTGCGCTGGTGACATTGGCTCAGGCGGCAGTTCTTCCCATTGGCGGGATTTGGCCGCTTCTTCGATGGCGGTAAGTCTGTTTGTTGCGGCTGGAAAGAAAACCTTGAGTTCTTCGAAGATTGTCGAACCGGCCGCCTTCAAAGAATCCTCAAGAACTTCGATTTCCTTCGGCATACCGTGCGGCAGTTCTGCCAATGCCTTCCGCTCCGCTTCAGCATTTAGGGCTGCTGCATCGCGCTTGCTTGATACATCGTCCTGAATGAACTTCCAAAACCCTTCCAGCCGGAGCCGCGCTGCCTCATCAAGCGGTTGCAGGCAGAGCACGCATTTGGCGCCTTCTTGACTGGCTGGGAAGGGTTGGCCTGGGTATGCTACCTGCGTCGAATACTTCTCTGCGGCCATTAGTAGCTCGCGCCACACGTCACCGCCGACATCTTTCATTTCGAGGCCGCCGAACGTGGCCTTCGCGGCGACTTCAACGGCCTGCTCGCACTTCTGCAACTCGGCGATCTTGCCATTTATCTCGGTGACCCGGGCTGCTGAGATACCGTTCAGCATCGAGGATACGCTGGACTTGATTGTTTCCAGCCGTTTCTTCTGCGCGAGAAGCGAAGCTCGCAGAACCTGCGGTGAATTGGCCTTGAGTTGGGATAGTTCCTGTTCCTTGGCCTTGAGAGTCTCAGTATTTTGTTCTGTCCACTCGGCCCGTTTCTTTACATCGTCTTCCGATGTGCGCGCACCGATTGCCCCGATGAATTTGCCCGTAGCCGTGGTGTCCACAAGATGACTGAGCGCGTCCGGTTTCGGCGCATGCTGGGTAGCAAGGTCTTGAAGGCGTTTCTTGACCTCGGCAGTAATGTCGCCAAGCCCCCTGATGATGTCGAAACCATAGGGCAGGAAACTCAGCTCGTTGCTGCCCGTAATGTAGATGCGCGCGCACTTGGAATCGAACACCGCGAAGCGGCTGAGGCCGCTGGACGAGGGCGAGCCGTCAATCCATTTTTCGTCGCGGACTTTGCCGGTCTCTTCGATCTCAAAAATTGCGGATGCGGGCCCCGTTTTCGCTGAAGCGTAGACATTGGGCAAGATGTCATCGACCACACGCGCATGAAACGCCTTTTTCATCACACGGGCGTAACCAGACTTGCCGGACGCATTGTGGCCGTAGATCACGGTAAGCTGTTTGCCGATGGGCAGGCGCTGACCGTCTTTTAGCGCATTCACGTTTTCCAGGTCGCGCACCCCGACAAGGGCCAGTTTCTGACCAGGCACTGGTGGCGGAGGCAGGTCAGCGTTTTTCAACATCAGGTCGCCGAGAGGTGCAGCCGCCTTCTTTAGCCCGTGCTCGACAAGCGCGATATCGAATATTTCGTCTCTGTCTTTCTGCGGCAGTGAGCCACTTTTGGCGAACATCCGACGAATCGCCTCGTTTTGCCAAGGGGCCAAGTCCTTCGACAAGCTCAACAGTTCGGAAAATATATTGTTCGCCATAGGAAACGCTGCTGGTTAGTAGTGCGTAAGCCTACAATCGCGGAATCTTCCGATGTTTTCGATACTGATAAATTTCTCAATCATGGCTCACCGCTCTTGTCCGGCACCGCGTCTATGGGAGTAGATGCCTCAAGTGCCTTCATTTCCAGACCTTCGATCTCCTGCAACGACTTGCCCGCGATGCCTTGCAGGTCCCCATACATTCCGACGGTTGACTGCATGACGCGGTCGATCTGCTCCTCGCGCTTGGCCCACTGCTTGGTGATCGCCTTCCTCTCCTTGTCGAGGTCTTCCTGCATGTTGGAAAACGCTTCGACGATGGCTTCCACCCTCTGGCGGAAGCGCGGGCCGGTGAGGTACTGGTAGATCATTTCCGTTTTTGTTTGCTGGCCTTCGGATGCCTGCCGCGCTATGGTGATTTCCAGCAACGACTGGCGAAGGATTACCGCCACCGGCAATGCAACGCGGGGGTGTGTTACCCAGACGCCCTCAACCATCTCGAAGGTTTCAACCCCTTTCGGCAAACTCTGGCTTACAATCACGGCGATTTCAGCTTTTGCGGTGCGTTGGTCTTCCCGCAATTTGGTCAGCCATGCGTCGCTCCAGTTTTTGGTGCGCTTGGACTCCCACAGGATGGTGCCGCTGGCCTGGCCGCCCGAGCCGACAACACGGTGCACCACATCCCCGCCGTATTCGCCCTTGGGCACGGGCTCGATAACATCGAAAGGGAATTTAGTGCGCAACAGACTTTCTAGTTCCAGTTCCTGCACTTCGCCCTGCAATTGCTGCGAGCCTTGTTCAGCCTTGCGTTTCAGGTCTTCAATCTGTTTCTGCATCGCGGCGATGATCTGTTCTTTCTCCATCACCTTAAGCTTCTGTTCGTCTTCGACCTCCTTGCGCGCCTGGACACGGGTAGCGGCAAGCCCTTCCTGAATCCGCTTCTCGATGGTCAGTTCTATTTCACGTCGGGCATCATCAAGCTCGCGCTGTTTGCGGATCAGGTCAGCCTGTGCCTTCTGCGCCTCGGCGAGTTTCACGTCCCGTTGTTTCAGCACTTCTTGCAGATCGGCAAGCTCCTTGCTCTTCTGATCCAGATCGTTCGCCAGCGCTAATTTGGCTTTCTTGGCTTCCTCCGCGGCGATCTTGGCGCGTTCCTGCCGAACCTTCTCGGCGACCTGATCGTCGATGGTGTCTTTCGCCTTGGTGAGTGCTTCTTCACGCTCACGGAGCGACGATTCGCGGCTGGCAATGTCAGCGTCTTTCTTTGCCAGGCGCTGCTCATAGTCACGGCGAGTGGATTCAATGAGTGGCGCCGCCAGTGATTCCGTGAGTTTGATCTCGGTTTTGCACTGCGGGCAGACAATAGTTGGTTCTGTCATCGACCTCTCCTTAACTCACTGAAATTCGCTTTCCGAAATCAATTCCGGGAATCTTATAAAATTCTTCCTGACTCGGCGGTTACCTGTATTCGATACAAATTGCTATCCCCGCCACGATCTCCTCCATCAGCGGTTCGGGGAGCTGCCCCAGCTTCTTGACCAAACGGGTTTGGTCAACGGAACGGACCTGGAACGTATCCGCCCCCGACTTCTTGGTGAGGCCGTTCTGTTTGTCAGGTTCAAGGTAAATCATCCACGGGTAGCCGGCATATGGCGGTTTCCAGTCCGTGATGGGGACGATGATCTTCAAAGGCAGTTTGCCAATGCTGTTGGAACTCACCACGACGGCGGGCCGGGTCTTCTTGATTTCCTGTCCAATGGTCGGATCGAGATTGACCAGCCACACCTCTCCACGGTCAATCATTGACCGCCCCGTCAAGTTCGGTGAAGGCGGTCAGCTCTTTGTCTGTTTCGTACTCGTGCACCGCGCGTTCCGCCGCCGCTTCGAGCAGTGTGCGGCGTTCGTCCAGCGACAGCGCGGCGATCTTCTTGGCCTTGGTCATTTCTCCCTCCTTACCGTTCAGCGATACTACGCCGGGATTCAATTCCTCGGCTCGCTCACGGGAGATAATGCCTTCCGCCATCGCTCGCAGCACGAGCTGTTTGAAGCGTAGCGGCTGTTCCGGTGCGACTTGCTTGCCGGGCTCGTGCTTGTGCCATCTACGTTTGCGAAAAATGACCACGGTGTTCTTGTACCAGCTTGGCGTGATAATCCCGAGGTCCTTTGCGCGCCGCAACCAGGCCTGCATGCTCAAGCCGTATTTGTGTTTTAGCAGCAGCAGTTCATCGAACTCGATACGGCTTCGAGACCTACCAAGCTCCATGTATGCCGCTTCATCCGGCACCAAGAAGGCCGCGGCAAAGCGATGAGCGATATCCTCGTCTTCTTTCGGTTGTTTCTGCTTTATTACCAAATGCCCAAGTTCGTGGGTGAGATTGAACCGCTGACGATCTCCGGACATGGCGGCATTGGTGACAAGTACCGGAACCTTTCCCCCGTCGTCACCGAGAACCGTCGCCCAGGCTGAATGGCCGTCGAATCGCTCATCGGCATCCAGCGCCAATACCGCGGCGGCGTGGTCTTCGAGTGTTTCGGCTAGATTCTCGATGGGGTCCAGACCGATTTTCCAAACCTCTCTAAGCTCTTTGGCGATTTTCTCTGCATCGTCCACAGACTTCGCTTGTCGGGGTTTCGGAATGCCGGCCGCCGCGCGCCATTCGAGTTTCCTGTCGGCGGGGAACAGGGCGGCCAACCAACAATAGTGTTCGAGGTGATCGGAGATCTGTACTTGCAGCCGACTGGCCTCGGCCTTGGGCAAGCGGCTGTGTTTGCGGTAGGCGATGAACTCCACCTTGACCTTCGGTTCCTGCATGAAGTAGCTCGTCTTGACGCGCAGCGCATCAGCCAGACGCACGAGCACTTCCGGGCCTGGAACGCTCTTGCCGGTTTCGTACTTGGAAATGGCCTGCTTCGTGAGGAAGTGGTCCATCTTGGCTACCAGCGCGTCCATGGACAAACCTGCACCGAGCCTGGCCTGTTTCAACCGTTCGCCTATCATTCGACCTCCGGTAGGTTGACGGAAAGGATTAGATTGACGAATTCGTCAACAGTTGACAGAATAACAAATAAGTTCCGTATTGTCAACCCATTGTCGAGGTGGTCCACATGGCAAAGAACCCACCACCCCGCGATAACCATCGCAAAGGCGCCGTTACCGGCCGTTCGCAGACTTACAACCCCAAGACCGACTCTTGGGTAAAGCGCGATACCGAAACCGGTCGGTTTATGGACCAGAAGTCCGATGACAAACCGTTCAAGGGCGTACGGAAAGAGAAATAGGATTTCGCACAAGCAGCCCCCCCGGACAAGTTCTCTCCCGGCCTCATGGTTGCCTGCGCGCCGCGCGCAAGCAGGCCGGTGATGATCCCGGGGTCTTCTTGCTTGCAGGCGCATGGTGGCGAGCGAAGCGAGCCACGATGCGCTTTACCCTGAAAGGGAGTCTGCCGGAGCGCCCGCCTGCGCGCCGCGCGCAGGCTGGGGGGGTTGCGGGGTTGTCGGTGGGCAGTGTCCGCGTCCGGCTCACGGCTCGCACCGCTAAAGAAAGTTCGAGCCTCGGTTAAGATGGTCCCGCCAGAGTCGTTGGGAGGAAGCGGTCAGGGTCCGCCCCGTCAGCCGGTGGGCGTTGCGGGTTGAGGCTCTTTGGCCGACTCGGGCTCCGGCTCCTTGTATTTCTCGTAGACCTCGAGTATCTCGTCTACCCCCTCGAAGAAAGCGTCCACGCAAACCGGGTCGAACTGCTTGCCGCGCTCCTGTCTCACCCACTCGATCACGTGGTCGAGGCTCATGGGGGGCTTGTAACAGCGGCGGGACGAGAGCGCGTCGAACACGTCGGCCAGGGAGACGACCCGCCCTTCCAGCGGAATCCGGTCGCCCCGCAGGCCGTAGGGGTACCCGGTGCCGTCGTAGTGCTCGTGGTGCGAGAGGGCCACGGACTTGGCCACGCGGATGAGGTCCGAGTCCGGGTTCCCGAGGATGTCGGCGCCGATGATCGTGTGGCCCTCCATCACCTTCCGCTCGTCCTGCGTGAGCGGCCCCGGCTTCATGAGGATCGAATCGGGGACGCCGAGCTTCCCCACGTCGTGCATCGGCGAAGCGTAGAGGAGCAGGTCAATCTCTCCCTTGCTCCACCCCATGGCCTTCGAGATCAGGGCCGAGTACCGGCTCATCCTCTGGATGTGGTAGTAGGTGTCCCGGTCCCGGTATTCGGCCGCGACCGACAGCCGTAGGATCGAGTCGAAGTGGGCCTTCTTGATCTGCGCCGTGAGATGGGCGTTCTTGAGAGCCACGGCGGCCTGGGACGCTAGGGATAGGACCAGTTCCTCGACCATCCCGGAGAACGCGACGGGCTTCCCGTGGGCGTCGAGCGCGTTGATGAGCTGGAGGACGCCGATCACCGTGTCCTGCGGGTCCTTGAGCGGCACGACCATGAGCGAGCGCGTCCTGTACATGTACCGCTCGTCGAACTCCTTGTTGAAGTGGTAAGGCTCCGAAGCGGGAATCTTGTAGGCGTCGCGGATGTTGAGTATCTGGCCGGTCGAAGCGACGTAGCCGGCGAGGCTCTGGTGGGAGATGGGGATCGTCCGGTTGAGGTATGGGTTCTTTTGAACGGCGCCGGCCTGGCGCTTCATGATCGTGTCGTTCTGAGACACGACGAACCGGAGGAGGCCGTCCTCGACGACATAGAGGCTTCCTGCGTCGGACCGCGTGAACCGTCTCGCTTCGGTGACGATCTGCTCGAGGAGAACGTCAAGATCGTGCTCGCTCGTGAGGGCGATGCCGATCTTGAGCAGATTGGAGATGAGCTGTTCGGTCCTTGAAGGGGCCATCGTCTTCTGAGAAATCCCCGCCGACACCGGCATCGTAAACCTCCAGACCTAGATTATACCAGAGGAATCCTCCCTTTCAAGAGCCCTGAATGGTTTTCCACAGTTTCTACATATTGTGTTCACAGCCCGTCGTCATCCTCCCGCTGGCCCTCGCCGATCCCCGGCCCCGAATCCTCCTTGACCCTCTTCTCGGGCCTCCCCTATAATCCGCGCGCTGACTGGAGTCCCCGGCCGCGAGCCCCTCTCCGCCGCCATCATTCCCAGCCATCATTCCAAGGACGAGCCGCCACACTGTTCCCAATGAGCGCCCTTTCCGAACCTTCCGACGATTTCTTCGCCAGCCGGTACGCCCTTTCCGGGACCGACCTGGATCGAGTCCTGACCCGCGTCCTGGGTCGCTCGGTGGACTACGCCGATCTCTACTTCGAATACACAGAGAGCGAATCGGCTTCCCTCGAAGAGAGCATGGTCAAGAGAGCGGGGAGGAGCGTCAGCCAGGGCGTCGGCGTCCGGGCGACGGCCGGCGAGAAGACCGGCTACGCCTACTCGGACGACATCACGCTCGAGCGCCTGGCGGACGCTGCCACCGCGGCCCGCGCGATCGCCGAAGGGACCGGCTCCGTCGTTCCCGCCCGCGTGGGGTCGCCTCGCCCTCCCGCCCGCAATCTCTACCCGGTCGAGCGGTACGCCGGAGAGATCCCCTTGAGCGAGAAGATCGATCTCCTGGCCGAGGTCGACCGGATCGCCCGGGCGGTCGATCCGCGGATCCGGAACGTGATCGCCTCCTTCTCCTGCTCAAAGAAGCGGTTTCTCGTCGTCACGTCCGAGGGGGTCATCGTCGAAGACACTCAGCCGCTCGTCCGGCTCAACGTAGCCTGCATCGCCGAGGACGGGGGGAACCGTCAGTCCGGATCGTACGGGGGCGGGGGGAGGGCCGGTCTTGACTTCGTTCTCGGGGACCGCCTGTTCGAATTCTACGCAAGAGAGGCCGCCCGCCAGGCCATTCTCAACCTCTCGGCCGTCGACGCGCCCGCCGGCGCGATGGACGTAGTCCTCGGCCCCGGCTGGCCGGGGATTCTCCTCCACGAGGCCGTGGGCCACGGCCTGGAAGGCGACTTCAACCGCAAGGGAACGTCGGCTTTCAGCGGGCGGCTCGGTCAGAAGGTCGCTTCCGACCTCTGCACGGTCGTGGACGACGGGACGATCCCCGGCCGGCGCGGGTCGATCAACGTGGACGACGAGGGGACGCCCTCGTCGAGAACCGTCCTGATCGAGAAGGGGATCCTCCGGGCCTACCTGCAGGATCGTCTGAACGCGAGGCTCATGAAGATGCCTCTCACGGGAAACGGCCGGCGCGAGTCGTACGGCCACCATCCCATGCCGCGGATGACCAACACCTTCATGCTGGCCGGCGGGGACGACCCGGAGGAGATCATCCGGAGCGTCGGCAGGGGACTCTACGCGGTTGCGTTCGGGGGCGGACAGGTTGACATCACGAACGGGAAGTTCGTCTTCTCCGCCTCGGAAGCGTACATGATCGAGAACGGCCGCGTCACGGCCCCGGTCAAGGGGGCGACGCTCATCGGAAACGGGCCGGACGTCCTCACGCGCGTCTCCCGCGTGGGGAACGACCTGAAGCTCGACGCCGGGATCGGGACGTGCGGCAAGGACGGCCAGTCCGTCCCGGTCGGCGTGGGCCTCCCCACGATCCGGATCGACGGGATGACCGTCGGGGGAACGAGGCCATGACGTTCGACATGAACCGCGCCCACTACCTCCTCGCGCGCGCGAAACGGCTGGGCGCCACGTCTGCCGACCTCCTCTTCGCCGAAGGAGAAGCCTTCACGGCGAGCGTCCGGCTGGGGCAGGTCGAGAAGATCAAGGACGCGCGGGAGAAGGTCGTGGGCATGCGGATCTTCGTCGGCCGCCGTCAGGCCATGAGCGCGACATCCGACCTGGCCGACGCCTCGCTGGACGGGCTGGTCGAGGACACGCTCGCGATGGCCCGCGTCACGGCCGACGATCCCGACGCCGGCCTCCCCGAACGGGAGGAGTTCCGGCTGGACCTTCCCGACCTCGGCCTGTGGGAGCCGGAGCCGGTCGATCTGACGCTCGACCGGCGGATCGATCTGGCCCGAGAGACCGAAGCCGCCGCCCTCTCGTCGGACGCAAGGCTTACGAACTCGGACGGCGCGGAATTCGGGTCCTCCTCTTCCCGGATCCTTTTCGCGAACAGCCACGGCTTCCGCGGCGAGTACGCCGGAGCGACGTACGGACTCTCGGTCGTGCCGATCGCCGCCGAGAACGGATCGATGCAGCGCGACCACTGGTACTCCGTCAAGCGCCGCTTCGCCCTGCTCGACTCCCCGGAATCGATCGGAAAGGAAGCCGCCCGGCGGACGCTGAGGCGTCTTGGAGCGAGACGGGTCAAAACCCAGCGCGTCCCCGTCGTCTTCGATCCGGAGGTGTCGGCCGGTCTCATCGGCCAGTTGGCCGGCGCCGTCTCGGGGTACGCAATCTACAAGGGGGCATCGTTTCTCGTGAACCGGCTGGGCGAGGCGATCGCCGCCCCGGGCGTCACGATCATCGACGACGGAACGATCCCGGCCGGCCTCGGATCGAAGCCGTTCGATGGCGAGGGCCTCCCGACCCGGCGGACTGTCGTCGTGGAGAACGGCGTCCTCAAGAGTTATCTCCTCGACACGTACTCGGCGCGAAAGCTCTCGCTCCGATCCACGGGAAACGCGACGCGGGGACCAGCCGACGCCCCGACCGTCTCGCCGACCAATTTCTACCTCGAAGCCGGCGCGGTGTCTCCCGAAGAGATCGTCCGCGAGATTCCGGACGGCTTCTACGTCACGGAGCTGATCGGCTTCGGCGTGAACCTCGTGAACGGCGACTACTCGCGCGGCGCCGTGGGCCTCTGGATCTCCGGCGGGGAGCTCGCCTATCCCGTCGAGGAAGTGACCATCGCCGGGAACCTGAAGGAGATGCTGGGGTCGATCACGCGGATCGGGAACGACCTCGTCTTCCGCGGCCGGATCGCGGCCCCGACGATTCGAATCGACGGCTTGACGGTGGCCGGAGCGTAGATGACCGAATCGCGCGAACTCAAGGTGGCGCTTGAGGCGGCCGATTCGGCGGGCGAGATCGTCCGCGGCTTCTACCGTCAGCGCTTCGACGTCTGGCAGAAGAGCAAGGACCAGCCGGTCACGGACGCGGATCTCGCCGCGGACAAGACCCTCAAGAGCGTCCTTCTTGGGGCCTTCCCCAACGACGGGTGGCTCTCGGAGGAAACGGCCGATTCCCCCGAGCGCCTCTCGGTCCGGCGGCTCTGGGTCGTCGATCCGATCGACGGGACGAAGGAGTTCATCCGGGGCATTCCGGAGTTCTCGATCTCCATCGCCCTCGTGGAGGACGGACAGCCGATCGTCGGCGTCATCCAGAACCCGGTCACGGGCGAGACGTTCTCGGCAGCCCGCGGAAAAGGAGCGTCGCTGAACGGGCAGACAATCCGCGCGACGAAGACGCGGCGCTTCGCGGACGCGCTCATCATGACGAGCCACCGGGAGGTGAAGGCCAAGCGCATCTCGGCCGTGAAGGAAGAAGTCCGGGTCAAAGCGGTGGGGAGCACGGCCTACAAGATCGCCCTCGTCGCCGCCGGCCGGTGCGACCTCATGGTCTCGTTCAAGCCGAAGAACGAGTGGGACGTGGCCGCGGGCGTCCTGATCGTCGAGGAAGCCGGAGGCCGCGTGACGGACCACGAGGGGAACGCGTTCCAGTTCAACCAGCCCGACACCATCCGCCCCAACCTCCTCGCCACGAACGGCCTCCTCCACGCCGCCGCCCTGCGGTTCATCCGGGACGTCAACCGACGAATCGATCTCGGCGTCACGAAGCCGGTTCAGCGTCCGTGCCGGCTTAAGCGGCCTTGCCGCCGCGTTTCTTCGCCTCCATAAAGGCGCGGAGAAGCCGATTGACGCGGGTCTGGTAGCCCCGGCCCTGGGCCCTGAACCAGTGGAGGACGTCCTTGTCGATTCGGATCGTGACGGTCTCCTTTTTCTTCGGCCACTCGACGACAGCCTTCGTAAAGAACGAATCGTCAAGCGGAGGAATGTCGGAGTAGTCGATATCCCCGTCACTCATCGCGTCGAGTCTCTTCAAGTCGCTCTTGATAGATTTTCCTTTCGCGCGCATTGGCTTTCCTCATCGAAATGCCCCGCGTGGCATTGCCCCGCGGAGTATGGACCACGACGACGACACGGCCGGCCAGTGCTCCCAAGGAAATGAGACGCTCTTCGCCGTAGTCCGCCCGGTTATCCTCGAAGGTAACAGTGGGGCCGGCTAAGACGATGTCCGCGTCCTCGAAGCTCAGGCCGTGCTTCTTGAGATTCGCCCGGTTCTTCTTCTCGTCCCATCCTATTCTCACCGTAACGCAACTGTAAATACATTTGTAAATAACTGCAAGTTCTTCGGCCCCCAGCCCGGCCTGCCCGCCGGAATCACCGCTGCGCCTTCTCCACCCGCACGACGTACCGATCATTCTTGAAAGCGAGGACCCGCGATTCGAACCTCTCCGCAAGGGCCGGTTCAACCTTCAGGCGGCGGAGAATGGCGAGATGGGCGTCGAACTCCTTTTCGCCTTGGGCCGCCGTTACGAGGACGCCGCCCGGCGTGAGGATCTTGAGGGCGTGGGCGAAGAAGGCCAAGGGATGAAGACGGTCGAGCGGCAGACCCCAGGCGAGGTGGGGAGTTTTCGTCACGAACGGGAAGAGGGCCGTGACGAGGTCCGCCGGGCCGGGCGCATCGAGAAAGTCCCCGGCAACGAACCGGGTCCCGGGCAGGAACGAGGCGTATCCGCGAGCGTGGTCGGCGCGGGAGCGGAGGTCGGTGTAGACACGGTAGGCGTCAATCTCGTATCCTGTCAGGGTAATCTTTCGCGTCCCGTGGATACGGAAGCGCTCCAGGAACCGGAACAGGCCGAAGGCATAGAAGAAATTCTTGCACCCCGCGTCGATCCCGATTGCGGCCTCCCCATAGTTCCCCGTCCATCCCCGGTGGGCCGCCTCCAGGAGGTCCAGGAGATAGAGGTTCTCCAGGTAGGTCCTGAGGCGGGAGCGGGCCTTGAGGGGCGCCAGATCGTACCGGCCTTCCAGGTCGCGGATCCGGTCGGACGCCGGATGGTCGCGGAGAGAATCCTTCGGCTCGTTCCGCTCGACGAACGGCCCCCTCTGCCAGCGGACCTTTTGGCGAAGGCGGAAGAAGAAAGCGTTTCGGGCGGAGCGGATGGAGATCATGATCGGAATGCTATCCAAACGGATGAACAGCCGCAAGAAACGGTTTGTGTACGCCGGGATCGGCCTCGGCGCCGGCCTTGTCCTGGCCCTGGGAGCCTTTGTCCTGACTCTGCCGGACGTGTCCGCGCTCGCCGGAACGAACCCGAGGACGACGGCGCTCATGGAGCAACGGGCCTCCGAGGCAAAGGCGAAGGGAAACAGCCGTGCCAGCCGCCGCGACTGGGTGCCGCTCAATCGGATCGCCCCGCACGCCGTCCTCGCAGTCGTCACGATGGAGGACGACCGGTTCTGGCGGCACGAGGGGTTCGACTTCGTGGAGATGAAGGAGGCCGTGCAGAAGAACTGGGAGAAGAAAAGCTGGCGCCGCGGCGCATCGACGATCACCCAACAGCTCGCGAAGAACCTCTACTTCGGGACGGAGAAGAACCTCTGGCGGAAAGTCCGCGAAGCGGCGACGGCCTGGAAGATAGAGCGGGCGCTGTCCAAGCGGCGGATCCTCGAGATCTATATGAACGTCGTCGAATGGGGAAACGGGATCTACGGCATCGAGGCCGCGTCACGGCACTATTTCGGAAAGAGCCCGGCGGACCTGTCGGTCGACGAGGCCGTCCGCCTCGCCGTCGTTCTTCCAAGCCCGAGGCGGTACGATCCCCGCGGATCGTCCGCGTTCGTCGAGAACCGGCGGTCTGTACTGCTGGAACGTCTCGCCCGAAAGGGCGTCCAGACCGAAGCGGAACTCGCGTTTGGAACGCCGGGGTCTTCACTTTGAAATTTTCAATTTTCAATTTTCAATTTACAATCCGGCTCTCATCATGATCTCAATCCAGAATCTCCAGAAATCGTTCGGCGGCCGGGTCCTCTTCCGTGACGCCTCGCTCCGGATCGGCGCCCGGGACCGCGTGGCCCTCGTCGGGCCGAACGGCGCGGGAAAGACGACGCTGTTCGAGATGGTCGCCGGGAACGAACCGCGGGACGGCGGCGAGATCGTTATCGCCCGCGGCGTCACGGTGGGTTACCTTCCCCAGGAGATCCTTCCCCAGGGGAGCCGGGACGTCCTCAAGGAAGTCCTATCCGTCGCGGGCGACATCACGAGCATCGAGCACCGGCTGAAAGCCCTGGAAGCCGACATGGCCGAGGCGCCTCCCGAAGAAGCCGAGCGCCTCGCCCACGAGCACGGCGAGCTCATGCACCACTTCGAGCGGATGGGCGGATACATGATCGAGAACGAGGCCAAGCGCATTCTCACCGGCCTCGCCTTCCGGGAGACCGACCTCTCGCGCAGCGTGGAGACGTTCTCCGGCGGCTGGCGGATGCGGATCGCCCTGGCCAAGCTCCTCCTGGTCAACCCGGACCTCCTCCTCCTGGACGAGCCGACGAACCATCTCGACCTTCTTTCCGTCATCTGGCTCGAGGGGTTCCTCCGCGCGTACGAAGGAGCGATCGCCGTCATCTCCCACGACCGCCAGTTTCTGAACAACCTCTGCACCGGCGTGGTGGAAATCGAGGGCGGGAGGCTCGCGGCCTACGTGGGAAACTACGAGGCCTTTACGGCGGCCAAGGCGGAGGGCCGGGCAATCCTCGAAGCGACGGCCAAGAACCAGCAAAAGAAGATCGCCGAGACCGAGAAGTTCATCGAGCGGTTCCGGTACAAGGCGACGAAAGCCCGGCAGGTCCAGAGCCGGATCAAGATGCTCGCAAAGGTGGACCGCGTCGCCCTTTCCGAGGAGCGGAAGAAGGTCCGCTTCCATTTCCCCGATCCGCCCCGGTCGGGGGAAGACGTGCTGGTTCTCTCCGGGGTCTCCAAGTCCTACGGCGGGAAGACCGTCTACCAGGACCTCGATCTCACCGTGCGTCGCGGGCAGAAGATCGCCTTGGTCGGGCCGAACGGCGCCGGCAAGTCCACCCTGCTCAAGATCCTGGCGGGCGTCCTGCCGTTCGAGACGGGCGAGCGGCGCGTGGGCCACAACGTGGAGACCGCCTACTACGCCCAGCATCAGCTCGAGGCGCTCGAGCCCCGGCGGACGATCCTCGCGGAGATGCAGAACCACTGCCCGGAAGATTCCCAGGAGCGCCTCCGGACCCTTCTCGGCGCGTTCCTCTTCACGGGAGACGACGTCGACAAGAAGATCTCCGTCCTCTCGGGCGGCGAGAAGGCGCGCGTCGCCCTCGCCAAGATGCTCGTCCGCCCGGCGAACTTCCTCTGCCTCGACGAACCCACGAACCACCTGGACATCCCTTCCCGCGACATTCTCGAATCGGCCCTCTCCAGCTTCGCCGGGACTGTCGTCTTCATCACGCACGACCGGCACCTGATCCGCGCCATCGCCAACGGGATCGTCGAGATCGACGGCGGGCGCGCGTCGATCTATCCCGGCGATTACGACTACTATCTGTACAAGAAGGGTGTATCAACCACGACCGCCTCGCGCGAATCGAGCGTGCCCACACCCCCTCCTCCCCTCCCCCCGCCCGCGGTGGGAGGGCCAGGGTGGGGGGCGGTCGCGTCCGGCCCGAAGACCCGTGACATGAAGAAAGCCGAGGCCGAAGCGCGGAACGCCCGGTACAAAGCGACGAACAGCGTGAAGAACCGGGTCAAAAAGGTGGAGGAATCGCTGAACAAAGCGCTGATCCGGAAGGAAGAGATCGAGCGTCAACTTGCCGATCCGGCGTTCTACGAGAAGAAGGAATCCTTCTTCGAGCTTCTCTCCGAGCACGGGAAGCTCAAGAAAGAGGTAGAGCGGTTCACGGCCGAGTGGGAGAAACTCTCCGCGCAACTGGAAGAAGCCGAGCAGGCCCTCGCCGAAACGGGGACCTGATGAACAGCCGTCCGCCGGTCGCGCTTCTCGTTCTCCGGCTCCTTCCCCTGCGGCTCGTCTCCCGGCTGGCCGGCTGGCTGGCCGACAGGCGCCTCCCTCCTTCGATCCTCAAGCCGCTCATCAATTGGTACGCAAACCATTATGACGTGGACATGGACGAGGCGGTCGAGCCGCCGGGCGGATTCGGCACGTTCAACGAGTTCTTTGTCCGCCCCCTCAAGGAGGGCGCTCGGCCCGTCGATCCGTCTCCCGACGCCGTCGTCTCGCCCGTGGACGGCCGGCTCGTCATGACCGGAACGATCGAGGATGGGCGTCTCATCCAGGCGAAAGGCCTCGACTACTCAACCGTGGATCTTCTGGGCTCGCGGGAGGCCGCGGCATTGTTCGCGGGAGGGGGGTATGCGACCCTCTATCTCTCCCCCCGCGACTACCACCGAATCCACGCGCCCGTCGCCGGAAGGGTCGCAAGCGTCCGCCGCCGCCGCGGCCGCCTTCTTCCGGTGAATGATCTTTCAGTCCCGTTCGTAAAGGACCTCTTCGCCACGAACGAGCGGGTGATCGTGTCCATGGAGACGGAAGCCGGGCCAGTGGCCGTCGTGATGGTGGGGGCAACCAACGTGGGCCGGATCTCGCTGGCGTTCGAGGTTGCACCGGCGCAACGGCGGACGGACTGGGACTGGACGCCGGAACGCGACATCCGCCTCGCCAAGGGCGAGGAGCTGGGCCGCTTCGAGCTGGGCTCCACGGTGATCCTCCTCTTTGGACAAGAGCGCGTGGCCCTCGATCCGTTCGCCGTGGGCGCCAGCGTCCAGATGGGCTCCCGCCTGGGACAAATCGTCCCGTAGGGGTCGCACGGCCGCGCGCCCCTGCGCATCGAGGGTCGAGATCGCCGAATCGGCTTTCCCAGCCCGCTTTTCGCCGGCGCCTGGAAGGCGATGCCGCCTCGTTTGACACACGGACCCAAAAAGGGTACAAACGCACCCAATATGGGTGCGGAGATCGCCCCAGCTAGCCCCACCGACCTGAACGATGTTCTCGCGCTCCTGGCGGGCACCTCTCTCCCCACGGACGGAGTCGCGGAATACTTTCGGCACTTCGTGGCGGCTCGGGTGGAGGACCGCGTCGTGGGCTCCGTCGGGATGGAGCCGTATGGGCCCAGCGCCCTCCTTCGTTCGCTGGTCGTGGCCCCGGATCTGAGGAATCAGGGAATAGGCCAGGCTCTCGCCAAGGAGCTCATCGCCAGGCTGCGCCAACAAGGAACCCGGCAGGTCTTCCTCCTGACGGAAACGACACTCACCTTCTTCGAGCGCCTCGGCTTTCGTCGTATCCCCCGAAGCGAAGCGGACCCGGCTGTCCAGCAGTCCGTCGAGTTTCGCTCAGCCTTTTGCGAGTCCGCCGCCTGCATGCAACTCGACCTCTGACCAATCTTGCCCCGGGCGCGCGCTGGCGGCTTGGCTGACCGCGACCCGCATCCCATGGGATCGGACTTGACACAACCACGCCAATTCCGTATTGTCATACCAACCGGTAGGTATGCAAATGAGGAAACCACAGCCTGACTCCCCAACAAAGCGGAAACTCCTGGCGGCCGCCCAGAACCTTATGCTGGCCAAGGGATTCACCGCTACAACCGTGGATGATGTCTGTGAGTCAGCGAGGCTCACGAAAGGAAGCTTCTTTCACTACTTCGAAACAAAAGAAGCCTTGGGGAAAGCCGTGCTGGACCGGTATGTCTCGACGATGTTTCAGGCCATCCAGGACGCGCCGTTCCTGAAAAAGGATGACCCCCTTCAGCGGATCTATGGCTACGTGGATTTCCTGATAGAGATGTCCCGGAACCCCGCCAAGCAAAGCGGCTGCCTGCTCGGGACCTTCTCGCAGGAGCTTTCTGACACCCATCCCGGCATCCGGAAGACTTGTGCCCAGCATTTCGCCCGTTGGGCCGAGGCCCTCCGGCTGGACATCGCGTCCGCGAAGGCCAAGCACGCCGGAAGGAAACGCTGGGACCCCGCGGCACTGGCCGAGCACATCATCATAGTCGTGGAGGGATCCCTTATCCTGGCGAGGGCAAACCAGAACTACGGAGTCGTTGAAAGGAACCTGAAACAACTCAAGCAGTACATGAACGGTCTCTTTGGCAGATGACAAGGGAGGGAAACGCCATGTACGTCGTTATCGGGGCAACGGGTAACACGGGAAGAGCGGTCGCCGAGACCCTGCTGGCCAGCGGCAAGAAGGTCAGAGTCGTCGGGCGGAGCGCCGAGCGGCTGAAACCTCTCATCAAAAAGGGCGCCGAACCGTTCGTCGGCTCCGTGGACGATCCGTCCGCGATGGCTCGCGCCTTCCAGGGAGCAAAGGCCGTCTATGCCATGGTCCCGCCGAACTATACCGCGGAGAACCCGCGGGCAGACCAGAACAAGATTGGCGACGCCCTCGCAAGGGCCCTCGCCGAGGCGCGCGTCACGCACGTCGTCAACCTGAGCAGCCTGGGCGCCCATCTCTCGAATGGGGCCGGCCCCATCAGCGGGCTCCACGACGTCGAAAAACGGCTCAGCACCCTGAGCGGCGCCCACATCGTCCACCTTCGGCCGGCCTACTTCATGGAGAACTTCCTCTTGAACATTCCCCTCATCAAAGGCCAGGGGATCAACGGGAGCCCGATGCGGCCCGACATCCCCATGCCAATGATCGCGACGCAGGACATCGCAACCGAGGCCGTTCGGCTCCTCCTGGACCTTGGCTTCTCCGGGAAGACGACGCGCGAATTGATGGGGCCAAGAGACCTGAGCATGGTAGAAGCCACCCGCATCATCGGCTCCGCGATCGGCAAGCCGGATCTTCCCTATGTTCAATTTCCTTACGAGCAGGCCGAGAAGGCGATGGCCGGGATGGGGCTGTCGGCAGGGATGGCGCAGGCCATGACGGAGATGTACCGCGGCTTCAACGAGGGGGCCATAAGGTCCGCCGAGGGGCGATCAACCCGGAACACGACTGCGACCTCTCTTGAGGAGTTCGCCAAGCGCTTTGCAGCCGCATACGCCGCCTAGCGGTGTGTCCCACAAGCAGCTTTGCAGGCCGTTCGCGGTAAGTCCCGCCATCCGCCTTCAAGAAGAGCCGGAAACGCCGTTGATTTCCCCGCCGCTTCCGGTACAATACCGGCTCGCTCCAACCCTTCCAGGAGGTTTCGCGTGAAGATGGCCTCAACCCCCGACGAGCGAAGAGCGGCGGCCGATCCCGTCTCCGCTTTTCTCGATCGCATCGCAACCAGGCAAGCCCGCGTCGGAGTCGTCGGCCTGGGATACGTCGGCCTTCCCCTCGTCCTTCGGTTCGCCGAAGAGGGGTTCGAAGTCCTCGGCTTCGACGTGGACCCCCGCAAGGTCGAGGCATTGAACGCCGGCCGCTCCTACATCCACCACATCAAGGCGGAGACTGTCTCCGCCGCGCGCTTCCGTCCGGCCAAGCCGCTCGCCGCCACGGCCGACTTCGACCGGCTCTCCGAAGCCGACGCGATCATCGTCTGCGTCCCGACGCCGCTCGACGACCACCGGGAGCCAGACCTTCGCTACATCGACCAGACGGCCGAATCGATCGCGCGCGTCCTCCGGCCGGGCCAGCTCGTCGTCCTCGAGAGCACGACTTATCCCGGGACGACGGATGAACGCCTCCTCACGCGCTTCTCGGCCGGGGGAATGCAGGTGGGCCGAGATTTCTTCCTGGCGTTCTCGCCCGAGCGGGAGGACCCGGGAAACCCGAAGTTCTCCACGCGCACGATCCCGAAGGTGGTGGGCGGGACGACGCCCGCGTGCCGCGAGGCCGCCGTCGCCCTGTACCAGTCAGTGATCGACAAGGTGGTCCCCGTCTCCTCGACGCGGGCGGCCGAGCTCACGAAACTCCTCGAGAACATCTATCGAAGCGTCAACATCGCCCTGGTCAACGAGCTCAAGGTCCTCTGCGACAGGATGGGGCTCGACATCTGGGAGGTCATCGATGCGGCCAAGACCAAGCCGTTCGGCTTCACGCCGTTTTACCCCGGCCCCGGCCTGGGCGGCCACTGCATCCCGATCGATCCGTTCTATCTCACGTGGAAGGCGCGGGAGTACGACTTCGCGACGCGGTTCATCGAGCTGGCCGGAGAGATCAACGCCGGGATGCCCGAATACGTCGTCCGGCGGATCGTGGACGCCCTCTCCGACAAGGGGAAGGGAATCCGCGGAGCGAAGATTCTGGTCCTGGGCGTGGCCTATAAGAAGGACGTGGACGACCAGCGGGAATCTCCCTCGCTCAAGCTGATCGAACTTCTCAAGGGACGAGGCGCGGAGGTCTCCTACCACGACCCTTACGTCCCCGTCTGCCGCGGACACCGGCACTATCCGGACCTGGAACTCAAATCGGTCCCCATGACGGACGAGTTCCTCCGGTCGGTCGACTGCGTCCTGATCGCCACGGACCACTCGAACGTGGACTACGGCCGCGTCGTGGCCCTGGCCCCCCTCGTCGTCGACACCCGGAACGCCGCCAAGAACGTTCAGCACGGCCGGGAAAAGATCGTCAAGGCCTGACCCGTGAACGTCCTCGTCACCGGCGGAGCCGGGTTCATCGGATCCAACCTCGTCCTCGCCCTGCTCGACCGGGGCGACCGTGTCCGCGTCCTGGACAACTTCGCCACGGGGAGCAGGGACAACCTCGACGGGATCGAACCGGACCGCGCCGACCGCCTCGACGTCGTTGAGGGAGATATCCGCGATCAGGCCGCCTGCCGCGAGGCCTGCCGCGGCGTCGAGGTCGTCTATCATCAGGCGGCCCTGGGCTCCGTCCCCCGCTCGATCGAGGACCCGTCGACGACCGACGCCGTCAACATTCACGGCACGGTCAACATCTTCTCGGCTGGCCGCGAGGCCGGCGTTCGCCGGATCGTCTATGCGTCGTCCTCCTCGGTTTACGGAGACGAGCCGACTCTCCCCAAGGTCGAGGGCCGGATCGGCCGGCCGCTCTCGCCGTACGCTCTGACAAAGCTCACCAACGAGCGGTACGCCGACCTCTTCGCGTCCCTGTACGGAATGACGCTCGTTGGACTCCGGTACTTCAACATCTTCGGTCCCCGCCAGAGCCCGGACGGACCCTACGCCGCCGTGATTCCCCGCTTCATCCAGGCGCTTCTCTCGAAGAAAGCGGCGACGATCAACGGCGACGGCGAACAGAGCCGCGACTTCACGTACGTCGCCAACGCCGTCCAGGCGAACATCAAGGCGGCGGACGCGGGACTCCCGGCCGGCCACCATGTCTTCAACGTGGCCTGCGGCGAACGGTTCACGCTCAATGAGCTTCACCGGGTCCTGGCCGGCATGGTGGAGTCGCCCGTTCCTCCAATCCACGGTCCCGCCAGACCGGGGGACGTCCGGCACTCCCTCGCCGACATCATGGCGATTCAAGAGCGGCTCGGATACGCCCCGGAAACCGACATGGAAGCAGGCCTCCGCCGGACGCTTGATTGGTTTCGGATGGGGTCGCGGCCCGCCTGATTCGCCGAGTGAATCGCCTCAAACGGTTGCGTGAGGAGGATATGAACCATGGAGACCTGCCCGGAATGTCTGTCCCCCGTCCCGGGCGAGGCATCCGTGTGTGCCGCCTGTGGGAGACGGATCAAGGGAAAGCAATGCCCAGAGTGCGGCGAACTGTCAAGGGCGGTCGCCAAGAAGTGCCAGTACTGTGGGCACAGCTTTGCGCGTGAGGAGAAGGTCGCGAGATTCGAACCTTATAGAACGAAGGCCTCCCTCCTCCCCACGCTCCTCCTTCGCGGCCGCTTGATCCCGCAAGAAATTCAGTTAACCCCTGACAAGATCGTTATCCGGAGCTGGGGCTTCTTCTGGCTCAGCCGCACCGACGAAGAAAGCCCCTGGGAAAAGATCGCGGGGTATCACTACCATTCCGGGTGGTTCTGGGATGGCGTCGAAATCCAGACCCGAGGCCAAAGAGCAAGCATCATAACTTGCTTGCCAAAACCAAGCGCGGCTCACATCAAGCGAATTTTGGAGCAAATGAAAGAGTAAAAACCCTCTCTAAACTACGCGTCTACCTTCCGCAACTCTCAGGGGTCCACTGCAAGCCGCTCGACCCCGAAAGGGAGAGGAGGGCAGGCACGGTGTGCTTGCCCTACGGTGGCTTTTCGTAGGGCGGGTCACTGAACCCGCCTGAATTGATGCCCCGTGTTCTCCTCCCCCCCCCTAGACGGCCTGCCGGTCACCCGTAGACGACAGGGAGTCGACTGAAAGAGACCCAAGGATTCCGTCTCTCCGCCGCTGGACACTCTGGAACCACGACGTAACTCGCCGTTTTCATTGAGTATTCATCCAGTCGCTCTTTTCGGTCCGACCGCTCCCGTTATTGGAACATGGGTTGCATATCAGTTCATCCGGCCGTCGTCAAAGGGGATCGCGGCTCCTTGAAACGCAACTCAAGCCTCCGGCGCGGGCCGGAAGAACAAGGAGAAATGACGATGACCCTCCTCGACAACATCGCCGAAGTCCACCTGGACGGTCTCGAAGCCGTGGTTGACATCGCAAAGAACGACCCCGAATTCCTGAGCCAGCTCCGGCGGGACCCGGCTGAGGCCGTTCGAAAGGTCGGGATCGTTCTCTCCGACTTCGAATGGAGAATCATCCGCACGGCCGCCCGCCACATCGTTTGATCGAAGGCAAGACGGATCGAGCCCAAACCGCCACGGACGGCATCATCCACGACTTCCCCCGCCAGCCGGAAATCCCTCCGCTCTCAGGGTGTTGAAAAAGTGGTCCTTCCGGCTTTCCTGTGGGTATCCCCCGCATGTTGTGGTCTCGGGATGTCCGCGTTTTTTCCCCCCCACCTTGATCCTCCCCCGCAAGGGGGGAGGAGAGCGTGAGGCGGAAACGCCGCTTTTCCAAGGAGGTGGAGGAAGCCCTCAGAAAACAATCCCCTCCCCCTGGACGGGGGAGGGCCAGGGTGGGGGTGGTCGAGCGGGGCAACGCTTCCCCCAAGATATGGGCCACACCCACACAAAACCCGGATGCGCCGAAAAAGTATCTCACCCCAGCATCTCCTGGATTCCCGCTTTCGCGGGAATGGCGTGGAAGGGTGCGCGGGAGGTTTTTCAACAAGCTCCTATTGTTCGATCAGCCCCAATCTGATATTGATTGACCGGCGCATCCGGGAGTGACCCCATCTGTCACGGACGTCTGCTACCCTTTCACCATGCCGATCGCCGTCCACACATTCTCGTACGCCGACTCCGGCGCCCTAGACCGCCTTCTTGCCCCGTGGGTGGCTGAGGCCGCCCGCCGCGGGCGGCCGTTCCGGTTCGACGACCGGATCGTTCTCGTGCCCTCCTCGCGGGCGGGCCGATTCGTCCGCGGGCGGATCGCCGTTCACGTCGCGCGAGCCGCGCAAGGCCAATCCGCGGCGTTCCTGCCTCCTCCGACGTGGACCTTCCGCCAGCTCGTCCGGGAGATCCTCCGGCCTGAGGAGGTCCCCGTCGTGGAGGAACTGGAGGAGGGAGTCCTTCTTGGAGGTCTCCTCAACGAGATGGGCGATCTCCCCGTCCTGGAGCCGCTCCGCGGACCTGACGGGAGCTTTTCCACCGGCCTCGTCTCGCACATTCTTAAGTTCTTCCGGGAGATCCGGGACTACGACGCGCCGCTTCCTCTGACGCCGCGGGTCGACGCAATCCGCAATCATCTCGGGCTGGTCCGGGAAACGGCCGAGGCCCTGGACGCCGTTCTCGACCGCTACGTCGGCCTCCTGGACCGGCTGAACGTTTGGGACGAGGCGGGTCTCCGCTACAGGGCACTGGAACGGCTCGCCGGGCCTGAAAACGATGCCCCGGCCTTTCTCGACAACGTCCGGGAGATCGCGGCCTGGGGGTTCGAGGACATGGGCGCCCGGGAGCGGGACATCCTCCACCGCTTGTCCGAGCGCGTGCCGGTGACGGCCCACGTCCCTTTCGTTCCGGCCTGCGGCGGATACGCCTCTTCCGGCCGCCTCGCCCGGCAATTGGGCGGGACGGAATCCCCGGAAGACGCATCCGCCGAGCCCTCGCTCGACGCGTTCATGTTTAACCGGGCGACGCCCGAGGAGCGCTCTGCCCTGGCCGGGCGGATCGTTCTCGCGCACACGATCACGCTCACGCCCGTTCCGAGTCCGGAGGCCGAAGTCACGGCCATCGCCCGGATCGTCAAGCAGGGCGCTCTGAACGGAGAAATCCCGGATCTCTCGCGCGTCCTCGTGACGTTCTTCGGGTCGGACCGCTACATCCCGCTCGTGGAGGAGATCTTTCCCCGGTACGGGATTCCGGCGAACATCGCGCCCGGGAAACGCGCGCCGCGGGTCCCGCCGATTCAGGCCGTCATGGCACTCCTGGACGCCGCCATCGAGGCTTCGCCCGCCGCCGTCGCGCGCCTTCTCTCGACTCCCTATCTCTCCTTCCTCTCCGCCGAGGCGCATTCCCTTCTCCTCTCCCTCGCCCGGACGAATCCGCCGGCCGCGTCGAGGGAGGAATGGCTCTCCCTCGTCGACGAGACGCTTTCGGCCCAACGAAGTGAGCGGACGAATGAAGGAGACGCGAGCGGCGAGCCGCCCCGCGGAAAGGACGAAGAGCTCCGGCGGAGCGTGTCGGCCCTTTTCGATCGTCTCGACCGGATAGCGAGGGCGTCCGGCTGGGAGGACGGAAGACAGGCGCTGTGGGAAGCTCTCGCCGCCGGAGGGTTCCGCGGGAACCTGAAGACGGAAGAAGACCACCATGGGGTAAGACGGCTCTTCGAAATCTGGCACAGGCTCCAGTCGGCGGCTGGCGCAATGTCGAAGCTCTGCGGTCAGGCCGGCCCCCCGGGTCTCCGGGAGATCGCCGATCATCTCCGCCGGACCCTGGGCGGAGAGGCGGTTCGCGTCGCCGGCGATGGGGCGGCCGCCGTCCAGGTCCTCGATCCGATGGAGGCGCGGGGGATCGATTTCGATCTCGTCTGCGTGGGCGGGCTGACGATCGACGGCCTTCCCGGGAACGCGCCGACGAACATCTTCTTCGGCGGATGGGTCCGCGAACAGCTTGGGCTTCCCTCGGCCCGCCAGCGCGTCGAGGCCCGGCGGCAGGATTTCCTCCGCCTCCTCCATGCGGGGCGACGGGCCTGTCACCTCGTCTATCCTCTCGAGGTGAACAACCGGCCCGTGGAGCGGTCACCATTCCTGTCCGAATTGGACGAGCTGGTCGAGATCGGACGGATCGTCAGCGTTCCGCCGAAACAGACGGGTCCTCCCCTCTCGAAGGAAGAATGGGACCAAGCCGCGTTCGGTCAGGGGTCTCTCCCAGCCGGCGCGGCGCCGAGCACGGGCGATCTCCCGGAGATCGCGGAATCGTTCCGGTCGGCGATCGCCCAAGGCGCGGGGATCCGCGGCGGAACTCCCGGATACGGCGGGAACCTGACCGGGACGCCAGCCGCGCCCGTCATCCGGGACCGATTCGCCGACCGGATTTTTTCCGTTTCGGAAATCGAAAGCTGTCTCGAATGCGGGTACAGGTACTTCCTCCTCAAAGTCCTGGGCCTCCCCGCGCCCCTCCCCGGCCCCGACCAGGCGGAGGCGATCCTCCGGGGCAAGGCGTACCACGAGATCCTGGCCGCTTTCTACGGGGAATGGAAACGGCCGATCGCGGAAGGGGAGAAGGACGCGGCGTTGGCGCGGATGACGGAGATCGCGAAGGGCGTCTTTGCGCGCGAGGGGCTCGACGTCGAGGCAAGGCGGGCGCTGGCCTACGACGGCGTCCTCTCCTCCTGGATCGACGCCGAAGCGGAGGGCGGGTGGCCGGCCGAAGAGGTCTTCTCCGAGCAGACCGTGGAGGGAACGCTTGCCTCCGAAGACGGAGACGCGCGGTTCCGGGCGCGGATCGACCGGATCGACCGGATCGGATCCGATGCAGCCATCCTCGACTACAAAACGGGTTCGAGCCTTCCGACGCAGACGAGCGTCCGGGAGGGACGATCGCTCCAGCTTCCGCTTTACGCGCTTCTCCTCGAGCGGAGCGGCAAAGGGACCCGAGTGACGCGGATGGGTTACGCATCCGTGCGTCCGAAGCCAAAGGCGGGCATCACGCCGATCCTTCTGCGTGAGAGCGGGAAGACCGCGGACCGCCCCGCGGCCCGCACGAAGGCCTGGGCCGCGGACGAAGAGTTCGACGCCGTCCTGAATCTCGCCGCCGGCAGGGCCGTCGATGTCGTCCGCGCCGTCCGGGACGGCTTCTTTCCCCGCGCGGACGACCCGCGTGCGTGCAAGACCTGCGGTCTCTCCGACGTCTGCCGGAACCATCTGCTGTCGGAGGACACGGATGACGCCCCAAACAGGGGGGAGAATCAAGATGGCGGCTGAAATGATCCGCGATATCCGCCGTCACGTCATGATCCACGCCCCGGCCGGGTCGGGAAAGACCCACGCCCTCGTCACGCGGACGCTCGCCCTGCTCGCCGCGGGAGAGACCCCGGAAGGGATCGTCGCCGTAACGTTTACGGACAAGGCGGCGCTGGAAATGCGGGAGCGGATTGTCCGGGGACTCGCCCGTCCGGACCAAGCCGGATTCCCGGGCGCCGAGGAGAAGGACCGGCTTCGGTCGCTCTGGATGGAGGTCCGCGACGAGCCGCGGCGGCTCCGCGTGAGCACGATCCACGCCTTCTGCGGCGACGTCCTCCGCCGGTTCCCGATCGCCGTCGGCCTCGATCCGGACTTTTCCGTCCTCGACCCGCACGACCAGGCGTACCTCAGGGCGCGCGCCGTGGAGGAGTCTGTCTCCGTGTGGAGGCGGGGCCGCGGGACGGAGGCGGGCGAGAGGTTCCGAGAGACCGCGGGCGCGGCCGGAGGGATCCGCGCCCTGACGAAGATGCTGGTGGAGATGCTCGCGGGTCGAAAGCGGCTGGGAGACGTCATCAGGCGGTGGGCGGGGGACGGCGCGATCGACCCGGACGAATACGCCGAGGAGTACGCCCGCGGCATGAAGATCGCCTGGACGCGCGTCTGGCTGGGAGGAGGAGGAGAGACCCTGCGGGAAAGACTGATCGAGTTCTGCTCTGTCATGAAGGGCCACCCGACGGCGAACAAAGAGTACGCGCTCGAAACACTCACCGCCCGAGTCCACGCGGACGATTTCGGGACGACCGACGACATCGTCTCGCTCACGCTGGGATTCCTCACGAAGAAGGGCGAACCCCGCAAGGCATTCCGCATCGCGAAGAAGGAGATGAACGGCATTGACCGTGCCCTCTACGAATCGCTCCACGCTACGGTCGCCGGTCTCCTTGCCCCGCTCGCCGGCGAAGCGATGAGCCACCCGCCCGTCGAAACCGCGCGCCGGGCCGCCCGCGCGTGGGCTTCGTGCCTGGCCCTCTACGTCGAGGTCGAGCGGAGATACGACAATCTCAAGAGACAGCACGGGGGGATCGACTTCGACGACCTGGAGATTCTGGCCTTGGGCCTCCTGACCGGCCAGGCGGCCGAGCGCGCGAGAGGCGACGCCGGGTTCCACCCGATGGACGCCCTCCTGGCCCTCGACAACCGCGTCCGCCACCTCCTGATCGACGAGTTCCAGGACACGAGCGGCCTCCAGTGGGAGATCGTGAAACCCCTCGTCTCGGAATGGCTCTCCGGAGAGGGATCGTCCGACACGCCCAGGACGTTCTTCGCCGTGGGAGATCCGAACCAGTCGATCTACCTCTTTCGAGACGCCGAAGTGACGCTCATGAGGTCCGTCCGGCGGAAGATCGAGGACCTGCCGGAGGAAAACCGGGCCCTCGTCCCCTTTGAGACAAACCGCCGCTCAACCCGTGCGATCGTCGCGTTCGCGAACCACGTCTTTCCCCCCCTCCTCAAGGGCGATTACACGACTTCCCTCGGCACGCGCCTGGAAGAGGGCTCGGTGTCGATCCGGCTGGTCCTGGGAAAGGACCCGGGGCGGATCCTGGAGGCAAGGCTCGTGGCGGAAACGCTCCGGTCGGCCGAGGGACTCCCGGTCTTCGACAGAGACGCCAGGGACCCGCGCCCCGCCTCCTGGGGGGACATGGCCGTCCTCCTCCGCACCCGGACTTCCCTCGAAGTCTACTGCGACGCCTTCCGGACAGCGGGCGTTCCCTACGTCGTCATCGGCGGGCTGGGATTCTTCGACCGCCCGGAGGTGCGGGACGTCCTGAACCTCTTCGCCCTCTTGATCGACGAGAACGACGACCTGGCCCTCGCCGCGTGGCTCACCTCGCCGGGGGCCGGTCTCTCCGACCTCGACCTCTTTGGCGTCGCGTCAGCCGAAGGAACGACCCTTCGCAGCCGCCTGAGGCGTCTGGCGTCCGCCGACCCCCGGCTCGGTCGGGTTAGCAGCGCGCTCGACCGCTGGTCGGCCTGGGCGGGCCGGGTCTCGATGGCCGAGATTTTGCGCCGCGTCTTCGAGGAGA
This sequence comes from Nitrospiria bacterium, assembly GCA_919903025.1. Lineage (GTDB taxonomy): Bacteria > Nitrospirota > RBG-16-64-22 > RBG-16-64-22 > RBG-16-64-22 > RBG-16-64-22. The sequence goes on from CAKKSE010000008.1 coordinate 77,016, forward strand.
CGGCGTTCCGCGAAACGACAGCCGCCCTGCTCGGACCGCCGGCCCGGGCGAACTTGGCGAAGCTCCACGAAATGGTCCGCGCCGTCGAGGCGCGCGGCTGGTCGGCCCCGGCCGACGTCCTCCACCGCCTCCAGACCCTTCGCGTCCACGGCGGAGACGAGGCCCAGGCCGACCTCCCGATGGAAGAAGCGAACGGATTGGGAAAAGCCCGTCATGGGTCGGTCCGGATCATGACCGTCCATGCCGCCAAGGGTCTCGAATTCCCGATCGTTATCGTCCCCATGCTGGGGAAACCGCATCCCCAGGACAAGCGTTCCGTCGCTGTCGAGGGAGGTTTCGCGGGCATCGATCTCCCCGGCGCCGCAAAGGGAGACCGCAATCCGTTCGCCTGGTTCCGCGCCCGGTACAATGAGAAGAGACTCGCGGAAGAGAAGCGCCTCCTGTACGTCGCCGCGACTCGCGCCCGCGATCACCTCTTCCTGGCGGGAGGCGTTTCCGTAAAGGGAGAGACCGGACGGACGATCGAATGGCCAAAAGCCGACTCCTCGTGGCTCGGCCTCATCGCCTCCACCGCGCTGATTCCCGAAGCGCCCGTCCCCGACCCGGCCGATGTATTGGAGATGCGGTTTAGATCTGCATCTTCCCCCGAAGTCATATTCCACGCGGCTGTGGACCCGTCCGCCTCCCTCCCCGACACGTCGGGGCGAGAGGAAACGGTCTCCGCGCGGAGTTACCCCGCCACGGAGGGCCTGGCGCAGGTCCGGCCGGCCGGACCGGTCTTCGTATCGGACGGCAAGAATCCCGATGAGGACGAAAGGCCCTTATCCTCGGCGCCGTGGGAGCCCGCGGTCGATCTGGCGCGGGAGAAAGGAACGCTCGTTCACCGGGCCCTCGACATTCTCGCGCGGGGCGGAGAACCGGCCTGGGACCGCTGGAAGGACCGGATCGCCGCGGCCGCGCCCGAGATCGACGAGGCCGGCATTCAAAACGAGATCGGGAGAGTCCGCGAACACGTGGAACGGGCCGTGTCGTCGCCCGGCGTTTCGTGGGCGGCGGGAAGGGAGGGATTGGTCGGGTCCGAGATCGACATCATCGTCGCCGAGAAGGAGAAGGCTCTCGCCGTTCGCCTCGATCGGCTATACTTGCGGGATGGGGTCTATCATATCGTCGACATCAAGACCGGCCGGGCCGACACGCCGGAGGAGACCGCCGCCCAGGTCGAGAAGTACCGTCCCCAAATGGCAATGTACGCAAGAGCCGTGAGACTCCTCTACGGGCCGGATGCGGCCGTCCGGACGTGGCTGTTGTTCACGGGCGCCCCGAAGGTTGTGGAAGTAGAAAATTGATAATTGAAAATTCTCAATTGAAGATTTGAAATTGAAGATCGAGAGACAAGACATGCGGACTGAAGGCGGAATGTCGCAAGATTTCATTGTCTCGCCGGAAATCAAGGACGCCCTCGCCTCCGGGGCGGGCGTCGTCGCTCTGGAATCCTCCGTCATCGCCCACGGTCTCCCGTCGCCCGTGAACAGGACAGCGGCCCTGGAGATGGAACGGGCCGTCCGGTCGGCGGGGGCCGTCCCCGCGACGATCGCCGTCATGGACGGATCGGTTCGAATCGGCCTCAATGCGTCCGAGATCGACCGCCTCTCCGACGGCGAAGGGATCGGCAAGGCCGGCGCGCGCGACATCCCATTCCTCGTCGCGTCAAATGGAACGGCTGGGACGACGGTGTCGGGGACAATCCGGATCGCGGCCCTGGCCGGCATCCGGATCGCGGCCACGGGCGGGATCGGCGGCGTGCACCGCGGCGCGGATAGTACGTTCGACGTCTCGGCCGATCTCCGCGAGATCTCCCGGACATCCGTCGCCGTCGTCTGCTCGGGGGCGAAAGGCATTCTCGATCTGGCCAAGACCGTCGAGATGATCGAAAGCCTGGGCGTACCGGTCGCGGGATACCGGACCGGCTTCTTTCCAGCCTTCTACGCCGTCAGCTCCGGCCTCAGGCTCGAACACCGGATCGAGACGCCGGACGAAGCCGCCCGGCTGGTAATGGAGTCCGCCCGTCTCGGGCTTGGAGGCCCGCTCATCGTCCAGCCGATTCCGGAGGACAAGGGGCTCGATCCCGCGTGGCTGGAGGAGACGATCGGCGAAGCGCTTCTCTACGCCGAGAGGGAAGGGATCCGCGGAAACGCCGTCACGCCGTTCCTCCTCCGCGCCGTCGCCGAGGCCACAGGCGGAGCCTCCATCGAAGCCAACCTCGCCCTCCTGATCTCCAACGCCCGCACAGCCGCCGAAATCGCCGTGAAGCTGGCAACAGCATGAGGGGAGACTGTGTCCGAAGGGGCGAGGATCGAGGAACGCTTGCGGTTCAGTCGCCGCGCGGGCTGAAGATCTCTTCCAGCATGAACCGGGCGCGGGGAGGAACTTGCGCTTCCGGATAGACCTCTTGGACAGCCTCCATGGCCTCGCCGGCGCTCCTGATTCCGACGTGCGCCAGGAGAAAGCGGATGTCGTCGGATGCCGCGTGCGGAGAGCCGCTCCGCCAGGGCCGTCAAACAGCGAACAATCTCGGAACGGTCCAAGGATTCGCCCGCCCGCTCAACAACGCTTGAGTTCGGTATCGTCCACGAAAATGCCCCGCCGCCTGAAGGACGCGGGGCTCTGGACGAGGGCGATCGCGTGCAGGCTCTTGAACGTCGTCGGGAACCACCAGCGGTCCAGGAACCGTTCGGGCTCGGAGGCCCAGGAAGGAACCGAGAGACCGTAGTGGAAAGCCAGGTGCTCCGCAAGAGCCCCCAAATAGGCGTCGAGCCGCGGATCGGCAACCCCCTCCGGTCGTTCCAGAATCATCCGAAAGCGCCGAGCGTCATCGGCGGCGTAGAAATCATCCAGGAATTCACGGATGCAGAGCCAGGGTTCTTCCCCCTCTTTCATGCGTTCCGCGGTTCTTCTGAGAGAAAGCAGTTTGTAGTCAACAACCGCCACGATATTCCTCCGCGCAAGCGAAAGATAGCACCAAGACGCTCTTCCGGCAAGGTTGAAGCGGCCCTCTCGCCCCTCGCTGGACCGCTTTGAAGCAAGCTGCGGCTATCCCTCCCCCGCCAGCGCTTCGGCCTCAGCGACCAGCTCCTCGATGAACGTCAGGCCCGTGTCCCAGAAGCCGGGGGCCAGGGTGTCGATCCCGAGCCGGGCGAGGAGGTTCTTCGGGGAATCCGACCCGCCCGCGGCCAGGAGATCGATGTACTTCGGCACGAACGATTCCCCTTCCCGCTTGTATGTCTGGTAGAGAGAGAGGACGAGAAGCTCGGCGAAGGCGTAGGCGTAGCAGTAGAAGGGCGTGTGGACGAAGTGGGAGATGTACCGCCACCAGACGGCGTATCCGTCCGTGAGCGTGACGGAATCGCCGAACATCGCCCGGTTGACGTCCATCCAGATCGCGTCGGCCTTCTCCGCCGGCACCTCCCCCTCCTCCCGCCGGGCGCGGTGGAACGCCTGCTCGAACCGGGTGAGGGCGACTTGTCGGAAGACCGTGGCGAACGTGTCCTCGATCTTCCCCGCGACGATGGCGAGGCGGCGCTTCGGGTCGGCCTCCCGTTCTACAATGTGACGGAACGTGATGATCTCCGCCATGACGGACGCCGTCTCGGCCATCGTGAGCGGCGTGTCGTGGTGGAAGATCCCCTGGCCGCGCGAGAGGTACTGGTGGACGCCGTGGCCCAGCTCGTGGGCCAGCGTCATCACGTCCCTTGGCCGGCCGGCGTAGTTCATCAGGATGTACGGGTGGACGGACGGGACCGTCCCGTGGGAAAAGGCCCCCCCATGTTTCCCCGGACGCATCTCGGCGTCAATCCAGCGGCCGTCGAAGAATAGGCGCGCGATGTCGCCCAACCCGCCGGAGAAGCCTGAGAACGCGGCCAGAACGGTCTCCCTCGCATCTCCCCAGGGCGCGGGGCCGCCGGCCTCTTCGAGGGGGGCGTACCGGTCGTAGTCGAAGAGCGTGTCGTATCCCAGGAGACGCCTCTTGAGCCGGTAGTACCGGGCGACGAGATCGTACCGCCGCTCGCAGGCGCCGAGCATCGCCTCGATGATCTCCCCCGTCGTCTCGTTGTCGAGGTGCCGGGAGGCCATCGGGTCGGGGAAACGCCGGAGGCGGTCGATCGAAGCGTGGTCGGCGATCAGCGTGTTGAAGACGAACGCGTGCAGGTGGCCGTCGCGCCTGAGCCCCTCGGTCAGCCCCTCCGCGGCCGCGCGGCGGACGTCCCGGTCCGGATCGTGGAGGAGGGCCAGGGTCTCGGCTTCGGTGAGGGCGGCCGTCTCGCCGCGGCGCGACACCGGGAACCGCGCCCGCGCCGTGATCTCGTCGAAGAGGCGCGAGAAGGCCCTCTCCGCCGTATTGGCCTTCGCCTCGAGAACCTGCTCTTCCGGCTCGGAGAGAACGTGGGGACGAAGCCGCCTGGCGCGCTCGAGATAATGCCGGTACCGCGCGATCAGCGGATCGGCCATGATCCCCCCGGCTGTCTCGTCGGGCAGGCGCATCCATTCGAGGTCGAAAAAGAGAACGCGGCGCCGGACCTCGGTCCCCTTTTCCATCATCTTCTGCAGGAGCGCGCCGTGGACCGGATTCTCGCTGTTCGAGGAAAAGAGGAGCTGGGCATAAGCCGCCGCCTTGGAGACGGTCTCCAGGATCGCCTCCAGGGCCGCGAGAGCTTCCCGAAGGACCGCCGCAGACAGGGATGGATCGGCGATCCGGCCGCGGTAGTTCGCCTCGAACTCATCGGCCTTGCCCAGAGCCTCCGCGAGGTCCCTCTCGATCCGGGGGTCGTCCGCCCCGGCATACAGGTCGCTCAGGTCCCACGCGACGCCTGCCGCGATTTGTGGGAAATCTGCCATCGATTTGGTCTCCTTTTGGCCTCATTGGGTTGCTTTGCGGGAAAAATTTGTTAGATTAGAACAAATGGGGAAGATGGTGTGCTAAAAATTTTTCGCTTCGCTATTTTCTTCGCGCTCGCGGGCTGTCTTATGCTCCTGGCCCCGGCTGTGGCCTCGGCCGGCCCGATCGGCGTGCCGGGCGCCGTTCTCTCCGCCGGAAGGATCGCCCTGTCGGCGGAATACGACAACGCGTCGCGCGATGCCGAGGTGTCGATCGCGGGAATCGGCGTCTCGACCCCGTCGTTCGGCGCGGACCGATTGATGGGCCGGATCTCCTTCGCCCTGACGAACGACCTGGAGCTCTTCGGCCGGGCCGGCGGGGCCAAGGCCGCGAACAAGGACGCCCTCTTCGAGGGAGATTTCGGGACCGCCTACGGCGTCGGGATCCGCTGGACGATCCTCGGCCTACCGGGAATCCGCCTGGGAACGGTCCTGCAGGGGACGAAGTTCACGACCGAGGACAAGCACGGCTGGGCCGAGGTGATCTGGCGGGAGTACGAGGCGGCTATCGGCCTGTCCGGATCGCTCGCGGGAATCCACCCGTACGCCGCCATCGTCTACTCGCGCGTGGAAGCCGAGGCGTCGAAGGTGGCGGGCGTGTCGCTCGCCTCGCTCGGCGTCTCCAGCTCGATCAGAGAGAAGGACCCGATCGTCTACGTTGTCGGCATCGAAGGGTTCCTCACGCCCGGCTTCGCCCTGGGAGCCGAGGCGCGGACGGGCGGCGAGAGCGCCATCGGCGTCCGGATGACGTTCGCCTGGTAGGCGGAATCCCATGGACATCGCAAATCTCACAGGCCAGTTCCTGATCGCCGTCCCTTCTCTCCTGGACCCCAACTTCGCCCGGACGGTCGTTCTCCTCTGCCGGCACGACGCCGACGGCGCCATGGGGCTCGTCGTCAACCGGCACTCGGGAATCGGCATGGACAGGGTCCTGAGAGAGATCGGCCTCGACGGCCGGGGCTGGGAGGGCGAACCGGTCCACTACGGCGGCCCCGTGGAGCCGGAAAGGGGATTTGTCCTCCATACGCGAAATCCAATCCGCGCGTCGGCGTCCAGCGCCGTTTTCGAGAGCTCCCTGAAGGTCACGGACGAGATTGTCCTCACGATCTCCCAGGACGTCATTCGCAGAATCGCCGGAGGGCGCGGACCGGAAAAGGCCCTCGTGGCGTTGGGATACGCCGGCTGGGCCCCGGGCCAACTAGAAGCCGAGATCGTGTCGGACGGCTGGCTGATCGCTCCGCCCGATCCGATCGTCATCTTCGATGTCCCCATTGGGAAGAGGTGGGACACGGCCGTTCGAAACCTTGGCATCGACCCCGCCCGTCTCGTCGCCAGCCGGGGAAACGCCTGATTCCCGATCGGTTCCCCGAAAAGGCGTGACGGGCGTCACTGGCCCGGACCGCAGAAATCTTCCGAGCCGGCCTCAAAGTTCCCTAAAGTCCCGCCCCGATTGTTCCGATAAATTCGTCATAACCGTCCCGCCGCCCGGCCCCGGCTTGCCGGGGCGGCACGGAGACAAAATCTGCGCGGAGGCAGAACATGTCCAGCTACGGACCCCCCAGCCGCGAACAATCGACCCATCCCGGCGGCCGGGGACTCTCGTCGATTCTCCTGGGTCCTGCCGTCAGTCTCCTTGGCCGCCTCAAATACGCCCAGAAGTTCGCCCTGATCGGCCTCACGCTCCTCATCCCGCTTGTTCTCTTCATGGTCCTCTACATCTCCCAGACGAACGCGCAGATCGGTCTCTCGGAGAAGGAACGCCTGGGGCTGGAATACATCGTAACGGTTCGAAAGATGTTGGAGCACGTCCCCCAGCACCGCGGGATGTCGGTTGCGCTTCTCTCCGGCGACGCAGGCTTCAAGGAGAAGATGATCGCCAAGCAGGGAGAGATCGAAGAGGATATCAAAGTCCTCGACGGCGTTGACCGGAAGCTCGGCGCCGACCTCAAGACACAGGAGAAGTGGAGCGGGATCAAGACGAAGTGGCAGGATCTCAAGGGAAAGGTTTTCGGCCTCTCCCCCAAGGACAGCTTCGACGCGCACACGTCCCTCATCGCGGATATGATCGCCCTCATCGGCCACGTCGGCGAGACGTCCACGCTCATTCTCGATCCGAAGCTGGACACCTATTACTTGATGGATACGATCGTCGCCAAACTGCCGGCCCTGCTGGAGAATATGGGCCAGGCCAGGGCCGTGGGGTCGGGCGTGGCGGCGAAGAAATCGGCATCCGTCGAAGAAAAGGTGCATCTCCTCACGTTGGCCGGCCTGATCCAGTCCGCCACGCAATCGATGCACGACGGCATGCACGCCGCCTTCCGGGCCCGGCCCGACCTCAAAACGAGCCTGCGGCCCTTTCTCCACGCGAGCGACGACGGAGCGAAGAAGCTCGTGGAAACGACGATGAAGCGGCTTCTCTCGGCCGAGCGGATCGATATGAGCCCCGCCGAGTATTTCGCCCAAGCGACGGACGCCATCGGCGCCGGGTTCAAGCTCTTCGACGCCGTCGCGCCGGCCCTCGACAATCTCCTCAAAGCGCGGATCGGGGGCCTCGAAAGGTCCATGTTCCTGAGCATCGCCGTCTCGGTCCTCGTTCTCGCTCTGGCCGTCTATCTCCTTGCGGCGTTCTATAGATCAGTCAAGGAAAGCGTGGACAACCTCCGGCAAGCGTCTCTTCGCATGGCCGAGGGAGATCTGACCTTCCGGCTGAACAACGGGAGCCGTGACGAGATGGCCACGGTGGTGAGGAGCTTCAACGAAGTGGGCGACTCATTCTCCGGCGTTCTCCGCCAGCTCAGACAGGCGACGGACCAGATCGCCTCCTCGGCCGCAGAGCTATCCGCTTCGGCGGATGAGATGGAAAAGGGCTCCGGCGGCCAGGCAACCCAGGCGACGCGCGCCGCCGCGGCGATGGAAGAGATGAGCGCCACGGTCGTCGAGGTTGCGAAGAACGCCTCCGATGCGGCCCGGTTCTCGGGCGAAGCGACGGGGATGGCCGAAAAGGGGGGAAAGGTCGTGAGCGAGACCGTCACGGGGATGCGGGCGATCGCCCAGACCGTCGAGAACGCCGCCTTCGTCGTCGAGACGCTGGGCAAAAGCTCGCACCAGATCGGCGAGATCGTGGCCGTGATCGACGACATCGCAGACCAGACGAACCTTCTCGCGCTCAACGCCGCGATCGAGGCCGCCCGCGCCGGCGAGCAGGGACGCGGGTTCGCCGTCGTGGCCGACGAGGTGAGGAAGCTCGCCGAGCGGACGACCAAGGCCACCGGCGAGATCGCCGCGATGATCCGGGCGATCCAGGGGGACACCCAGAAGGCGGTCGCCTCGATGAAGGAGGGAACTCAGCAGGTGGAAGGCGGCGTCTCCCTGGCCAACGAGGCCGGCGCCGCCCTCGCTCAGATCGTGGAGGGCGTCCGGAAGGTCTCGGAGATGGTCTCCCACATCGCAACGGCGTCAGAGGAGCAGAGCAGCGCGACGCAGGAGATCTCCGCCAACGTCGAGACGATCGCCCGCCTTGCCCAGGAGAACGGCGCCTCCATCTCACAGAGCGCCCGGGCCGCCGCCGACCTCCTCCGCCTCTCCACCGATCTCCAGCAGGTCGTGGGGCGGTTCAAGGTCTAGAAGGCTGTTGACGAAGTCTCTCGCTCCGATATTCCGCGCCCGCCCTAAGTCAAACCGGCGGGTGCGGTGACCCGCCCTACGAAAAAAATCCGGTCCTTCCGGCTTTCCTGTGGGTATCCCCCGCATGTTGTGGTCTCGGGATGTC
>CAKKSE010000009.1 GCA_919903025.1 Nitrospiria bacterium
ATGGTGGCGAAATAGGAGCGGAGGAGGTTCGGTTCCACGGAGAGCGGGATCTAGCACGAAGTCCGTGGGGCGGCCTCCACCCTGCTCGCCCGGGGTTTGATCGGTGCCCGTTGGTGAGCCGGGCCCGGTGGCCAGATCAGGGGGTCAGTAGTTAGGATAGCGGTGGCTCTGTGGGGAGCGGCGTTCGTGGGGGACGGGCAGTGCAGGGCGCTGGATGGAATGCCCGGCCGTCACCGGGGGAGGCGGCGCGAGTGGCTGCTGGCTGGAGAGAAACTTCAGGCGGCGTCTGCAAAGTGTTGAGTGCGACCACGAGCGCTCTCCTTCCATGCCCGGCGTTGGGCCTGCCAGTATTCGTCCCACCAGCCGTTGGCCTTCAGCACGCGCAGGGCGAGGATGTCGTCGACCGTATCGGGATGCCACCAAGCCCCGGGGATTTTTACTCGGCATTGCACGAGAGAGCGGTGACAGCTCTCGACTTCGCTGCTCGCGGTGCTCCATTTACGTTCTCTGTATTCAGCGTAGGCGACCACGTCCTTGTTGCGATCAAAGTAGTTTGCCTCGCGGCGCAAGATGTCGTTTCTCGAACGTTCGTCGTTGCTCGACGCACACCAGTACCGGTGCAGCTCGTCGACCACTTCCTGAGCACGGCCCGTTTCGAGCAGTGTGAGAGCCTGCTTCGCCCAGTCTTGGGCTGCCATCTTGGTAAGAGGAACCAACGCGGCTCCGGCGCTCGACAGATGCTCCTTGGCGTGGGGGCGATCAAGGATGAAACGAAACGAGTAGCCCGTGAACGTCTCCTCCATGCGTGGACGAATGTGCAGAGCACCGTCGGCGAGCCCTCGTACTTCGGTCTGGTTGTCCATGCCCTGCAACGCCGCCAGCGCGAGCAGATCGCTGAAGGCCTGGTCCAACCCAGCCGTTGGACGGAGCGAGTACAACCGCGACGTTTCTCCTGGTTTTTGAGCCAACCCTGCTTTCACTTCTTGCCAAGCGCACACTTTGCGTCGCTTCGGAATGCCACGAACGGGGGTCAGCGCGGGCGTCTCGCCTGGCTTCGTCTCGATGGGCTCCAGTGTGGCCACAGGGATCATTCCACCATCGAATTCAACCTCGATTTCCTCGGCCCGCTGGGAGCCCTGCGGCCGACACCCGCGGGGACGTTCCAGGCTTCCCTTCGCATGGGCGAGCTTGTCCTCGATGAAGTCTCGGGCTCGGCTGCCGTGCTCGTGGAGCATCCGCAGCGCCGTGGTGCGCTCCATCTGCACGCCTGGGTGGTGGCGCTCGAGCTTCTCCACGGCCTTACCGCAAGACTCATCTGCAGCCAGGTCGACCGCTGCCTCCTGCACGACGAGCGACCACGTTTCACGGCTCGTTCCGAGGTGTGCGTGCAGGGGACGCGCTGAATCTCCGCACGTTCGGCAGTAAAGATACGGGTCTTTCACTTCGACTGGACCCACCAGCGTTTCCCGCCGCCACTTGGTCACGCGATGCACGACGGGTGCCGTCCCGCAAGCACAAACACTACGATTGTCAGCCGCCTGAGCCTGCCGAACGTCCACGAACCTCTGCAGCATTCCGAGTGCCAGCGTCCGCGAGAACTCCACCACTACTTCCTCGGCCGTCAGCAGGTCCGGCATCCACGCGCCCACGGCGTCGCCCTCGAGCGCCGTGCGCCATAGATCTTCTGCCTGCGCCGCGATACCTTCGAACCCAGGCGGGAGCGTTGAGTTTTGCTGTTTCACACCTCGATCTTCGACGCTCCCGCCGCTCTTGGCGACCCCCAAACTTCGAGAAATCACCAACGGGTTTGAATCACACCCCACTGTGCTGGCGGCGTTCTTGCTTCTCCGCCGGGGCGAGGTCGGTCCCGCTGCGC
>CAKKSE010000010.1:0-1674 GCA_919903025.1 Nitrospiria bacterium
CTTCCGCCTCAAGGACATGGATCAGCGGCTCAGGCGACGGCTTTCGGGCGAAGGGACCGTCTCCCCCGACGACCTGCGCGAAGAACTCGGCGATTCCCAGTCCTTCCAAGATCGGCATCGTCAGGTATCGTCGCTTGTTCGTGACGACGGCGAGTTTGCGGTTCCGCGCCAGCGCCTCCACCGTCTCCCGGACGCCCGGGTAGAGAGTCGTGTGGTCCAACGAGTGGGCGGTGTAGAATTCGAGGAACGCCGCGAGCGCCGCGTCGAAGGCATCCCGCCTTTCCTCCGGGAGGATTCTCTCAACGAGCTTCGTCACGCCGTCTCCGACGTATCCCTGGACCGTTTCCAGGGGGAGGGAGGCGAGGCCCACGGCCGCGCGCGCCGCGTTGGCGGCGTTCGCCACATCCACGCGCGAGTCGATGAGCGTCCCGTCGAGGTCAAAGATGATGAGCCGGAAGCTGGGAGTGTTCATGAGAAGGGTGGAGAATCTAGCAGGGGCGGGAGTCCGGGTCAATCCGAAACGGAGGCGGACTTTCCCCTGGATCGGAGAGACAAGGACGAGATGGCACATGTCCATCTAGTCAACTACGTAGCCCCCTCCCCATGCTGGAAACCGGGTTGCACATTGCAACCAAGTTGGTCTAAACTGCCTGGAGGAACAACGAGGAGACCGGCATGGCCACCCTTCATGTACGCAACGTCCCCGACAAGCTCTACAAGCGCATCCATAAACTCGCGGAGCAAGAGAACCGCTCGTTAACCGCCGAAGTCATCCAGCTCTTGAGCCAGGGGCTTCAGGCACGCGAGGCTAGTAGAGGTGTAGCGGCCGTAATTGACCGCATCCGTCAGCAGTCCCGGAAGGTTGATCTCCCCCGCGGTTGGACGGATTCGGTTGAGCTTATCCGCGAGGATCGCAGCCGGTGAATCCGGCGCCGCTCAGGGCGGTGGTCGACGCCAGCGTGGCGGTAAAGATTTTCGTGCCGGAGGCGCTCTCAGCGCAGGCCCAGGAGGTGTTCGCTCGCTTCGCCTCGGAAAACGGCGCCGAGTTGATCGTGCCCGATTTCTTCTTCATCGAGTGCGCGAACGTGCTCTGGAAGTGGGTGCACCGGGCGGGCTACCCGTCGAAGGATGTCCAGGAGCACCTGCGCGATTTGACCGTTCTCGGCCTTACCGTGATTCCGGACCAGGTTGTGGCCGAGGAAGCCCTGGGGATTGCGCTGAAACACCAGATCACGGCCTACGATGCGTGCTATGTCGCCGCTGGAGCGCAACTGCGGATTCCTTTGATCACGGCGGATGAGAAGCTGGCAATGAAGTTGGCGAAGAGTTCTTTAAAGGTGCACTGGCTGGGCGACGCTCAAGCAACGCCAAAATAGCGGGGTGGTGCGCGCCAGGCAGGCGGAGACCGATTTGTAGCGGCTGACGGGGCGGTGGAGATACTTCCCGCTGCGGCATCCGCATGAGAGGGGAGAGAATTTATATCTTCATCAACGTAGCCCCTTGTGCCACCTAGGTCTAATCAGCGCGCGTCATGCGCCGCGCGGTTGATGGTTGCGAACGGTTGAATAGAGTCTATTGATCTCCGGATACTGCTTCCTTTTCACTGGCCCCCGGGCGGCTACTCTGGAACATCGTCGTAGTAATCGTCCCGGACGGGCAGGGCGGGAAGCGTTT
>CAKKSE010000010.1:1774-4113 GCA_919903025.1 Nitrospiria bacterium
GAAGCCGAAGAGAGAGTACGCTTCGAACGGCCGGTCCATGAAGCGGTTCGCTGTCCGCAGGGTTTCCTTGCCGCTCCCTTTCCAGCCGCCGCCGCGGAGGACCTTGACGGTGCCGAACCTTGGCCCTCTTGGATCGGTCTTATCGTGGTAGCTCGCGTACGATTCAGCATTGTGCCAGTCGGCGCACCATTCCCAGACGTTTCCGGCCATGTCGTGAATGCCGAACGGGCTGACGCCGGACGGGTACGACCCGACCGGCTTTGTTCCGGGCGTTCCCCCGCCTTCGCTCTCCCCGTTCCAGTTGGCCCGCGAAGGATCCCACTCGTTCCCCCAGGGATAAATCCGTCCGTCGGGGCCCCGGGCGGCGAACTCCCACTCCGCTTCCGTCGGGAGGCGCTTCCCTGCCCACTGGCAGAACTTACGGGCCTGCTCCCAATCGACGATCACGACAGGATGGTCGGCCAGGCGGGGATCATCGAAGAGCATCCGGATCTCGGGAGGCGCGCATGCGCCCGCGTCGACGCATCTTCGGTAGACTCGATTCGTCGTTTCGAAGACGTCCATGTAGTACGGAGAGAGAACGACCTCGTGAAGCGGGCGCTCATCGTCCTCGCCGGTTCCTTCGGGGCTTCCCATCTTGAACGTTCCGCCTGGGACGAGCGCCATCGGGGCGCCGTCCTTCCCGACGATCTGCGCGCGGGGCGCGGCTGTCGCGGCGGACCAGGCCGGCCAGACCAGCCAGAGCAGCCAGACCAGGAAGCCCGTCGAAACGGCGATATTCCGCAGGATGCGGCACTGCAGGCGCATGGTTCTCCTTCGTTGGGCCGATGAATCGCGTCATGGGCCTTCTTGTCTCGGAGTGGGCCGTGGGGGGAGCCGGGATCGAGGCAAAAGTTTATCAACGGCGTGGAGACGCTGTCAATGACGCTTGCGCGTCCGGCCTGCGGCGGGTAGAATCGGCTTCCCCTCCGCTCTCGTTTTCGGAGGAATCTATCCATGTCTCTGCTTCGCGTTCGTTCTTCAGCTCTGGGAGCGTTGTTTCTCTCGGCGGTCCTGGCCTCGAACCTGCTTCTTCCCGTGGAGGCGGGGGGGGCCGAGGGCGATCTTTCCAGGGCTTTCTTCGACATGAGCCTTCGCGAGCTGGACGGCGAGCCGGCCCCGGATTTCTCGCTCTCCGATCTCTCGGAGAAAACGTACTCGCCGAAAGACTTCTCCGGAAAGGTCCTTCTTCTCAACTTCATGAACACGTGGTGACCGCTCTGCCGGAAGGAGTTGCCTTCCCTCAAAGCGGTCCATGAGGCGTATGGGGACAAGGGACTGGCCGTTCTCCTGGTCATTCAGAACAAGAGCCCCAGGGACACGATCGCTCCGTTCATCAAGGACTTCTCGATCCCTTTCCCCGTCGTCCATGACGGGACCGGCGAGGTGTCGAAGCGGTACAAGATCAGGGCCCACCCCACGACGTACTTGATTGGGCGCGACGGAAGGGAAATCGCTCTTGCGCTGGGGAAAAGGGACTGGGACAGCGAGGCCGGGAGAAGGGTTATCGATCTCCTTCTCGGATCGCCTCACCCCGCGGAGAACCCCTGACGCGGCTGTCCGCAAGCGCCTGCGGTTCTGCCGGTTCTGACCGATCTTCCGACCTCCATTCTGGCCGCATTCCTCTCTGTAAAAAGTTCTAATGTTTGACGGACCTCCGTCCGATACGGATGGCGTAAGGAACCGTCCGGCACGGAGGTCGTCACCTTGGAACTTCTCCCCGTAGGCAATGCTGTCAAGGTCTTGAACCGGACCGAAGAACGTCCTCGGACGACTGCGCCGTCCGAGGAAGGAGGCCGGGGCGACCGGATCACCCTGGGCCGCCTGGACGCGGCGGAGGCGCAGATCGTTTTCTACCGGCGGGTCCTGGGGAAGGTTCACGAGAGGGTCGTTCTTCCCGGACCGGCCCGGCAGATCCATCATCTGGGTCTCGACACGTCCCCCGAGGCGACGGCCGATCGGATTTCCGACCTGGCGATCAAGACCTTCCGCCAGGCCGGCGGCGCGGAGTCCCCGGATACTCCCGGCTTCCAGGCACAACTCGAGAGCGTTCGGGACGGCATCCGCCAGGGATACCGCGAGGCCCGTGAGATCCTCGGCGCTTTCGGAATCACCGAAGGGAATATCCACGACAACATCGAGAAGACCATGTCGCTCGTGGAGTCAAAGTTGGACGAATTCTCCCGCCAGGTCTTGTCTCCAGGTTCCTGATTCCTTCCGTGGTTTGAATTCCCATCCGCAGATGTGCTAGCCTTGTCTCCGGTCAGAGCGGTATGACGCTCGCGGAAGATCTGGCGAAA
>CAKKSE010000010.1:4213-19869 GCA_919903025.1 Nitrospiria bacterium
GGGAAGGCGATGCCTTCCCCTTTCTTATTGGGGGCGGCGGGCGGCGAGCAGAGGATGGGCGACCCGGCTCCTCATCGCCTTGAGAGCCTGTCCCGGCGAGAGGCATCCGCCGGGCGTAACGAACGAGGTGATGAGCGGCAGGGGCGTCTGATCGAAGTAGCGGTTTTCCAGCCGGATGCCGGAGGGGTGGCGCGGCCAGACCTCCGCTTCGTCTTCCGACCGGATCAGGATATGGTGAGCGAGGGGCGGTGAAAGGAACTTGTCCCGGCCCGCGAGGGCGAAGACGGGGACCTTCCGAAGGCCCGCCACGCGGGCCAGGCCGACTGTTCCGCACTTGTTGACCAAGCCGCTCTCCAAGACGGTGTCCGCGCCGACGACCATCGCGTCAACCCGACCCTGCTCCAGGTATTCACCGGCGAGCGCGTCCACGACAAGCGTCACATTGATCCCGATTTGAGCCAGTTGCCGCGCCGTGTTCCTTCCTTCAAGGAGGGGGCGCGACTCCGTGCAGACAACCCTGAGCGGCGTTCGGAAGTCGTTCCTCTGGTGGAGCACGGCAAGTGTTTGAACAACGGATGAGCTGTAGGAGTGGGTGAGGAGCCTTCCGCCCCGCTTGAGAAGACGGGCCAGGTGGACCGCCATCCGGAGCGGTCCCGAATCCTGCTCGCTGTAGAACGTCTCGAGCACGCGGCGGACGCGTTCTTTCGGGTTTCGCGGCGATTCGGACGCGAGGAGGACGTCGTTCACGAGGTTCAGGAGGGAGGCCATGGTCGGCTGGGCCCGGAGAAGCGTCTTCCCAAGGCGGACCATGTTTCGGCGGAGAGCGTGGTCGGTCCGGGCGTTGTCGGCGGCAACGGCCAGGATGATGGCCGCGCGCCTGGCGATCTCCGAAGCGCCGGACCTCCGATCGCGCCGGATCCTTTCAGCGGCCTCCTCGATCGTCGGCATTCGGTCCCTCCGTGACCAGCCCGTTGTGCTCCAGGAGCGGGGCTGGGATGTTCGCGCCCGCTCCTGGAACAATTACCCGCGACCGGAAAGGGTCTCTGGCGCTAGGCGAGGGCCGTGACTTTGAATACGACGTCGTGTTCCCGTGCGTGCTCTCCCACCCGAAGGCCGAACGTCCCGGGCGCCGCCACCTGAGGGACGCGGATGTGGTCGACTTCCATCGATTCGATTCTCTGCTTGAAGTCGGTCGTATGTCCCTTAATGTGGACGACGTCTCCCATGCGAAGGGAGCCGGATTCGATGGAGATGACGGCGACGGACAGATGAGAGTAGTAGTGGGAAACGACGCCCACCCGCTCTTCTCCGGGGCCCGCCGCGGGTTCCGGCGGCTTGGCCGGCTGGGGGGCGGGTGAAGGAGCGGGTTTAGCCGCTCCGGCGGGACGCGGGGCGCGAGCAACAGCCGCCTTCTTCGGTTTTGGAGCGGCCTTCTTCTTGGCCGCCGGTTTTATTGCCGGTTTCTTCTTCGCGGCCGCTTTTTTCTTTACGACTTTCTTTTTTGCGACCTTCCCGGCCGGCTTCTTCGCCGCCTTCTTCGTTGCGGCCCTCTTGGGCTTGGCTGGCTTCTTCTTCTTGACCGTTTTCTTCGCGACCTTCTTCTTTGCCGGTGCTTTCTTAGCTTTTGATTTCTTCTTTACGGCCATCCTGTCTCCCTCCCGTTCGAAAAAGAGTTTGAGTACAGGCTACAAGAAACGGCGTATATCCTAGCCCCTGAGAAAAAACAAATCAATCAAGACTTTCGGCTCTCGGGCCTCAAGTTCAACTCAAGGATCGTTTGGAATCCTTGCATCTCAATCCCCTTGCCAGGGGAGGCTTGTTGATCCTAACAGGCTGATTTTGCATGTGTTTCTTGTTTTCGATGGTCCTGGGGGTGCTGGTTTGAGGTGCCGGTGATTCGACCCCCACACGGCCCAGATTCTTAGCGGAAAAGCGAAGAAAAGTCAAAACATCTTGTGGGACCTTCGCCGCCCCGTATGGTCCCGCCGCCGGTTTGGGGGGCCATTCCACGGCGGGGCTAGCCGCCGATCGAGATCATCTTTCGCCTTCGGGCGGCCTCTGACGAGAAATTTTTCAGAAAGTCCTCGTGAGCCTTGGGTTTGAGCCGGGCCCCCTCTTGGATGAGCGCCGCGAGGTCTCCATCCGTGGCGCCGCCCCGCATCGGCCCTCGCAAGTCCAGCGAGACATCGGCGTGCAGGCAGGGAATAAGCCTTCCCTCGGCCGTGAGGCGGAGGCGGGTACAGCTTTGACAGAAGGACTCCGAAACGGAAGCGATGAAGCCGATCGATCCCTTTCGGCCGGGGATTCGGAAGGCATAGGCGGGATCCGAAGGCGATCTCTTCTCCATCGGGTCAAGCGCGA
The DNA here is from genome assembly GCA_919903025.1 of Nitrospiria bacterium. GTDB lineage: Bacteria > Nitrospirota > RBG-16-64-22 > RBG-16-64-22 > RBG-16-64-22 > RBG-16-64-22. The sequence goes on from CAKKSE010000010.1 coordinate 6,575, forward strand.
ATTTCTCTCTGAGCCGCGCCACGGCTTCCGAAGCCGGCATGAACTTGCCTCTTTCCCACGTGGTTCCGGCGAAAGGCATGTACTCGATGAAGCGGACGTCGAAGTCCCACTCGTCCGCAAGATCCGCGAAGTCGAACAGCTCGTCGTCATTGAAGCCCCGGATGAGGACGGCGTTGATCTTGATCCGCTTGAACCCCGCGTCCCGCGCCGCTGCGAGGCCTTCGAAAACGCCGGGGAGGCTGGCGCTTCCCGTGATCTCCGCGAACCGGTCCGCCCGGAGCGTGTCGAGGGAGACGTTGAGACGCGACAACCCGGCCTCCTTGAGGAAGCCGGCATACTGCGCCAGGAGAAGGCCGTTGGTCGTCATCGGAACGGATTCGATTCCCGGAATCCGGACGATCCGCCCGATCAGGTCCACGATTCCGCGGCGGACAAGAGGCTCCCCGCCGGTGACCCGGACTTTCCGGACGCCCATGCTTGCGAAGACACCGACGAGGCGCTCGATCTCCTCGAACGTCAGGATGTCGCGGTGCGGGACCAGGGGGACCCCTTCCGCCGGCAGGCAGTAGGCGCACCGGAGGTTGCACTTGTCGGTGACTGAGACACGGAGGTAATCGAGCGCGCGGCCGAAGAGGTCGGTGATCATGGCTTTGCGTTCCCGCGGCCCCAGGTGATCGCCGAAATCACAAGGTCAGGCATGTCGCTTGGATCGATTGAAAATTGTAAATTGTAAATTTGAAATTTTCAATTTGAAATGCCGAATCTAATGAACCATCGGGGCGCGGGCTGTGCCCGCGATCTCGTTCCGGATGATCGGCGACCCGTGATGGTGGATGAGACGCCACGCTCCGTCCCGCGACACTTCAAAGACGTTCGTCGCCGAGATCATGGCGTCGAACGATCCGCTCGTGGTCTGCCCCATGAGATGCTCCGTCAGGGTGACGACGGCCAGGGACCCGCTCTGGTGGACGGTGATGTCCCCCAGGGCGATCCGGAATCCCTCGACGCCCCGGAAGATCCGCTCGAATCCTCCCCGGACATGGTTCCATCCCACGAGGACGTCCCAGCCGGGATGGACGCACCGGACCTCGGAAGAATGCTTCCACACCCTGTCCATGGCGTCCAGGTCCCGCTTCTCGAAGGCCCGGTAGAACTGTTCGTTTGCGGTCCTGACGTCGACCGCTCCCTTGTCGTCTGACATCTGCTCCATCCCGCTCCTTGTGATATTCTACCCAGTTCTACGACGGTTCGACAACTGCGGTTTGAGGGGCGGCCGCCGGCAGGACTTGAAAAACCGGAGTCGCCGACCTTATAGTAATTACGTAAACAGGCGGGGGCAAGGCCCAGCCCCGCGAAAAGAGGTCCTTATTTGCCGATCCTGCCCCGGTTAAGGGCGGCGGCGGATGCGGGCCGGAATGGGGGAAAAATGATTACTTTGACGCCAAACGCCATTCGAGAACTCAAGCGGATGATGGAAAAAGACGGGAAAACAGACCAGGCCCTCCGGATCGGGGTCAAGGGCGGGGGGTGTTCCGGCCTGTCGTACGTGATGAACTTCGACGCCGGCGGGCCGAAGGAATGGGACGAGGTCTTCGATTTCGACGGCCTGAAGGTCTTCGTCGACAAGAAGAGCTACCTCTACGTCAACGGAATGGAAGTCGAGTTCTCGACCGAACTGCCGGATGTCGGGTTCAAGTTTCAGAATCCGAATGCGGCGGGTTCGTGCGGGTGCGGAACGTCGTTCTCCGTCTGACGTCCCGCATCGTGCCGTTTCCACTCTTCCTTTCCCACCGGAACTCCGATCCAGCGGCCGGCGCCCAATGAGCGCCAACGAAGAGACGCGCGCGGCCGACCTCTGCTGGAACTGCCACGATGACCCCGGCCGGGGCCATTTCTGCCGGAACTGCTCCAAGATCCAGCCCCTGCAGGACGGACGGACCGATTTCGAGATCCTGGGCCTTCCGAGACGCCTGTCCCTGGATGCCGGGTTGATCGAGCGGCAGTACCACGAGCTCGCCCGGAAGTTTCACCCGGACTATTTCCGGACGGCGAGCCCGCTTGAGCAAGAGATCAGCCAAGGCGTCGCCTCCGCCCTGAACACGGCCTACCGGAAGATCCGCGATCCGATCAAGCGGATCGAGACTCTTCTTTTGATCGAAGGAATCAACGTCGAGTCGATGAAGAAGCGGATTCCGCCCCACTTGATGGACGATCTCTTCAGGATCCGGGAGGAGATCGAGCTCGTCCGGCGCGGGGGCGGGACTCCCGAGAACAGCGAACGACTGAAACAGGACCGAAAAAATCTCGCCGCGCTTCTGGCCGGGCTGGAGGAGACCCTCAAGGCCCTGTCGGGCGAATGGGACAAGATCGCCGAGGACCATGGCGGGAAGCTGTCGTCTGCGGCAAGCGGCGTCCTCGACCATCTGGCCTCGGCTCTCTCCGAGCAGATGTACCTTCAGACGACCCTCCGCGAGATCGACGGCGTCCTGGAGAGCGGAACGTGAGCGGCCGGATCGTCGGCATCGACCTCGGCACGACCAATTCCCTCGTCGCTCTCGTGGACGGCGACCGCCCGCGCGTGATTCCAGACGCCGAGGGCCGCCGGCTGATCCCGTCCGTTGTCTCGTTCAAGGGCGATACGATCCTCGTCGGCGATGAGGCGAAAGCCCGGAAGGGCGAGGACGTCGAGCACACCCTCTTTTCCGTCAAGCGGCTCATGGGGAAGGGGTACGACGACGTCAAGGACGAGATCAGGTACATTCCGTACGTCCTCTCGCCCGACAGCCGGGAGGTCGTCCGGATCCGCGTCGACGACCGGGTCGTCACTCCGCCCGAGGTCTCGGCCCACGTCTTGCGCAAGCTCAAGCGCCAGGCGGAGGCCTCCCTCGGAGAGCAGGTCTCGCGGGCCGTCATCACCGTCCCCGCCCACTTCGACGACTCCCAGCGCCAGGCAACGAAGGACGCGGGAAAGATCGCCGGTCTGGAGGTGATGCGGATCATCAACGAACCGACGGCCGCGGCGCTCGCATACGGTCTCGACCGCAGGGCCGAGGGGAACATCGCCGTCTACGACCTGGGCGGGGGGACGTTCGACGTCTCGATCCTCAAGCTCCGGGAGGGGATTTTCGAGGTGAGGGCCACGGGGGGCGACTCGCACCTCGGCGGGGACGACTTCGACCAGGCCCTGATGGAGGTCGTCCTGACGGAGACGATGGCCGCGCACGGCAAGCGGCTCGAACGGACGCCCTTGCTCTCCGAGCGGGTGCGGCGCGCGTGCGAGAAGGCGAAGTTCGATCTTTCGGATAGGGATGAGACGGAAATCGTCGTGGATCTCCCCGAGGAGGGGGGCATCCACCGGCGTTCCCTCACACGAACGGAGTTCGAAGAGATCATCTCGTCTCTCGTCGAGAAGACGATCGTCCCCTGCCGACAGGCCCTCCGGGACGCGGGGCTTTCGCCCGAGGAGATCGATGAAGTCGTCCTCGTGGGCGGTTCGACGCGCGTCCCCTTGGTCCGGCGGTGGGTGGCGGAGGTCTTCGGCCGCGCGCCCCACACCGAGATCGACCCGGACGAGGTCGTGGCGCTCGGGGCGGCGATCCAGGGGCAGATTCTCGAAGGAAGGCGGAAGGACATCCTCCTTCTGGACGTGATCCCGCTCTCTCTCGGGATCGAGACGTTCGGGGGCGTGATGACGCGGATCGTCGACCGGAACACGACGGTCCCCGTCTCGGTCACGGAAGTCTTCACGACGTATGTGGACGGGCAGACGATCGTAAACATGCACGTCCTCCAGGGAGAGCGGGAAAAAGTGGAGGACAACCGCTCCCTGGCCCGGTTCCAGCTCAAGGGGCTCGAGTCGCTCCCGGCCGGGATTCCCAAGATCGAGGTCCAGTTCCAGGTCGACGTCGACGGCCTCCTCCAGGTCACGGCGCGGGACACGCGCACCGGCCATTCGCAGTCGGTCGAGGTGAAGCCCACCTACGGCCTCCGCGAGGAGGAGGTCGACCGGATCATCGTCGACTCGATGGAGCACGCCGCGGAGGACCTCGCCGCGAGACAGCTCATCGAGTCCCGGAACGAGGCCGACACCGTCCTGCGGGCCGCCGAGAAGGCCCTCGCGGAGTTCGGCCGTCTCATCGACGATGCGGAGCGGAAGGAGATCGAGGACGCGGTGGCCGGTCTCAAGGCTTCGCGCGCGACCGAGGACCACCGCAGGATCCGGTCCGACATCAGGGCGCTGGATGCGGCGGCCAAGCCGCTCGCCGACCGGATGATGTCCAGGGCCTTGGGCGAAGAAATCCAGAAGCGAAAGATCGAGGAACTGCCATAGGACGGAGAATCCGGAGCATGATGCATGAAGCCCGCGGTTGCACCATGAACGAGATTGAGGCCGCCCGGGGAGGGGCTGTGCTCGTTGACCTCTCCGGGCGCGGGATCATCGAGATTTCCGGTGAGGACAGGGTCTCGTTCCTCCACAGCCAGACGACGAATGACGTCAAGCGTCTCAAGCCCGGCGAAGGGTGCTACGCCGCCATGCTCACGCCCAAAGGCAGGATTATCGCCGACATGACGATTCTTTGCCTTCCGGACAGGATCCTTCTCGACTGCGAGGATGAAGCCGCAGGAACGATCGCCGCCACGCTGGAGAAGTATCACATTATGGAAGACGTCCGGATCGAAGACGTCTCCGGCCGGACGGCCCACTGGGGAGTCGTCGGTCCCGGTGCGGGGGCGATTCTGCGGAGCGCCGGTCTGGGGGATTTCTCCGGAATACCGGAATGGGGCATTGCCGACGCGAGCCTCGGCGGGACGCCCGTCCGCGTTTTTCGCCGCTCGCTGACTGGGCTTCCGGAGTTCGACATCCTTTGCTCGGCGGAGGAGGGCGAGAAGGTCGGATCGGCTCTCCTGATGGCGGGTCCGATGCGCGTCGGCCCGGAGGTGATCGAGATGCTTCGGATCGCAAACGGGATTCCCCGGTTCGGCCGGGAACTGACGGATGAACACTTCCCTGCCGAGGCGGGGATCGTCGAGAAGGCCGTTTCGTTTACGAAGGGGTGCTACACCGGCCAGGAGACGACGGCCCGCATCCGCACCTACGGCGGCGTCAAGCGGTTCCTCGTGAGGCTGAAAGTGACGGAAGGGGACGCTCCTTCACTTAGCGAGTCAATCCAACAGGACGGCGTCGAGGTTGGCTCGGTGACGAGCGCGGCCCGACTCCCCTCCGGCGAGGCCGCGGTCCTCGGATACGTCCGCAAGGAAGCGTCCCAGCCCGGAACGAAGCTCCAACTTGCTTCCGGTTCGCGCGCCGTCGTAACCGCCGGTTAGTCCCTTACCCCCGTCTCGATCGAGCACAAGCCCTTTCCCGCAATTCCAGGACCTGCGGGTATTACCCTTTTGCAGGTGGGCGCGAGCCGAAGAGCTTGAGGGCGTAGTGGCGGGCGGTCGATTTTACGACGCGCAGGGGATCGAAGCGGATCGGGAGCGGCCGAGGGTGATGGAACCGCGCCGGGCGGGACTCCTCAAGACGGTCTCCGACGAGAGAGATCCGTTCGATCTCGGTCTCGCCCGCTCCGAACTTCCGGGCCGCATGGAGGATGCGGTGCCGCTCGTGGGGATAGGAGAGAAGCTCGCACGCGACGCGGTCGATGGCGACGGCGTCCGCGGAGGCGATCAGGAGGCCGAGAGGCTTGGGCGTTCCTTTTCCAGGACCGTCTCCCTCCATCGCAACGATCGCGTCGAGGATCGTGAGGGCCGGGCGGACGCGCGCGTAGATGGAGACAATCATCTCGGCGAAGAGGTTCTCCTTGTCGGCGAGGCGGAGGTGCCAGAGGGCTTTCCGTTTTCCCGGGACGCACCCGAAGAGGTTCTTGACGCCGGCTGTGAGGCCGAGCTGGCAGTGGGCCTTGAGCTTGGGGATGTTGATCACGACGTCGGCTTCGAGGGCTGTCCGCGACAGCTTGAGGGGAGAACCCCCGTTGCCGGCGGAGACACGAACCGGCTGTTTCAGCTCCACGACATCGATTCCAAGGTCCCGGGCAACCATGGTCATGCCGGTCGTGCGGCCCACGTCGCGGAAGGAGCCGAAAGCCGGCGAGTCGCCGATGAACGGCCGGCCTCCAACCCCCAGGACTTCTTCGGCGACGGCCCGGACGACTTCGGGGTGAGTCGCGACACAGCTTTCGGGCGTCGCGGCCTTGAGGAGGTTCGGCTTGAGGAGGACCCTGGCGCCGGGTTTCACGAACGACTCGATCCCGCCCGCGAGGGCGAGCGACCGCCTCACCGCAACGCGCACTGCATCGCGGTCATAGGTCCGGCACTGCGCAAGAACCACCGGCGTCTTCATGCGGAGAAGTATAAAGACCGGGGTGAGAAGCCGTCAACATTGACCCTCGCGCATTCGCTCTGGTATCGTGCCATCAGTCCCCGACACCCAGGACCCGCATGATTCGACCCTTCAAGGGAATCTTCCCCAAGATACATCCATCCGTCTACGTCGAGGACTCGGCCCATGTGATCGGCGACATAGAGATCGGAGAGGATTCGTCCGTCTGGTTCGGGACGGTCATCCGAGGCGACGTGAACTTCATCCGGATCGGCCGGCGGACGAACGTCCAGGACCTCTCGATGCTCCACGTGACGCGGCGGACGCACCCGCTCCACGTCGGCGACGAGGTGACGGTAGGGCATTCGGTCACGCTCCACGGATGCACTGTCGGGAACCGGTGTCTGATCGGGATGGGGGCGGTGATTCTCGACGGCGCGGTGATCGGCGACGATTCCATCGTGGGGGCCGGGGCCCTCGTGAAAGAAGGGATGAATGTTCCGCCCCGCTCCCTCGTCATGGGCCTCCCGGCCCGCGTGGCCCGGCCGCTCACAGATGAGGAGGTCGCCCATCTCAAGCAGAGCGCCGAGAACTACATCGGGGACGTGGCCGACTACCGCGGCGCCTTCGAGCCGCCGCACCTGGGGGCGGCGGCTCGCCTCGCCCGGCGGACGGTCTACCGGGGGAAGATCGTGAACCTCGATCTGGAAGACGTGACCCTGCCGAACGGCCACCGGATGACGATTGAGATGATCCGCCATTCGGGAGCGGCGGCCGTCGTGCCCATTCTTCCGAACGGCGATGTCGTCCTCATCCGCCAGTTCCGCCATGCCGCGAGCGGGTGGGTCTTTGAAGTCCCGGCGGGACGGCTCGATGCGGGCGAAGAGCCGGAAGCGTGCGCCCGGCGGGAGCTGGAGGAGGAGGCAGGATACCGGGCCGCCCGGATGGAGCGGATGGCGGCGATCTTATCGACGCCGGGATTCACGGACGAGAAGATTCACATTTTCCTCGCGCGCGACCTCACCCCCGTCCCGCACGACCGCGAGCCGGACGAGGTGATCGAGGTTTTCACGATGCCTTTGGCCTCAGCCATTCGGAAGATCGAGTCCGGCGAGATCGTCGACGGAAAGACGATCTGCGCGCTGATGATGGCGAGCCGGAAATTGGAATGAGTTGGCTGGACCGCCCATCCCCGGCTCTTGTGCTTCTTATGGAGGGTTAGCCGCCGTGGGCTTTGAGGATTTGGCAAGCCGCCTTCGGTCGATCCGTCTCATTGCAGTTTTTCTCCTCAGCATCGTCGTCTGGTCTGCAGTCGTGGGATGCTTCGTCTGGCTAAGGTGGGAAGGGAGCAGGACCGCCACGGATGCGTATATTCCTCTCCGTCCTCTGTCGGTCGACGAGGTTGTTGCTCTCATTTCTCACGACGTGAGACCGGGAGTCCCGGCCGCAAGGATCATAGGCATGGAAGAGGACTCGATCCTCCTGAGTACTCGATATTACTTGCTTCCGTTCAAGAAAGGGGGCCAAGAGTACGGGGAAGCAGTTTCAACGCTAGGACAAACCTTCAGCCTGTACGCGGCAAACTGGGAGGACTACCGCAATATCCACCGAGTTGACCGAAGGGGGTTGGAAGAGAGACTGGGGCGGCAACTGTCGGAAAAGGACATTTTCACCGGGTCCCGGACGAAGGATCGCGTCTCTTTCGCAAGTCACCACGTTTGGAGGTATGTGCTGATTGAGATCCTGTTGCTTTCGCTCTTGACAACGGGTGTCTTGGTTATCATTCGGAGGGCAAAGTCCGGGTGGTCTTTCTTTGGGAACCTTCTTTTGTTGAATGTAGCCTTTCTGGTTCTTGTGATGGTGTATTCCCCGGCTTTCTACGATGCAGATTTCTTCCATCAGCGTATAGTAGTTGAGGATATCTGGCTATGGAGTTTCTTGTTGCTGATGCTGACCGGCCCGTTGCTTGTTGCGGTTGCTGTATTTTACCTGTTGTCACGACTTGGTCGGATGCTTCACAAAAGGAAGGGTGTTCCAGCAAGGACATTCTGGCTAATGAGTGCTCTGGTCCTGCTTGTCACGGTTTCCGTGCTATTGCTGTGGGACTTTGCCCGATATCGATCTCACAAATCGATGTCTGCCGCATTGCTTGACACCCTGGTACAGGATTTACGACCGGAGGTCGTTTCATTCATCAGAGGAGACCCTGGGTTGCGTATTCGGGGTGTTGATTTCTTCAAGAAGGACGTGCTTTCCAAGGAAGTCATGGGAGCAGTGGAGCGGTTGCTTGACGCGCGAAGCGCGTATGGCGGCTATTCGCTGAGGATACTCGTCCCCATTACCAAAAGCGAGGAGTTTCTCTTCTTGTGGGCAAACGAAAGCTTTAGATATGCTGACGTAAGGTCACTCAAGACTGGGCCGCGGACAACGATAATCGATTACCATGAGATTCTTGGAATGATCGACAGGAAGGGCGGTTACAGTTCCGATTTTGTCCGTTTTGTCAGGGGGCGTCCGATGGAAGGGCGCGTGCTGCTCGATGGAAATCAGGAGGTCGCGGCAATTTCTCTGGTCGATGGGGAGCCCAGAGGAGGCGGGTCCGTGTTGGCTAAAGTGTGGTTATTGTTTTACGTTCCGGCTCTTGTATTCCTTCAGGTCATCTTAGTTCTTCCGAGAATTATCCAGGTCGTTTACGTTTTTTCATAGGTGTTCGGACCTCAGGTGGGGACTATTATCATCGTTTGCCCCAAGCGACCTCCCAAGAGCGAAGAATGGATTCTTTGGTGAGCGTTACTGAAGAAGCGCGAAGGCGGCTCGGAGAGGCAAGATCGGTCGCCGTTCTGACCGGGGCGGGGATCTCGGCGGATTCGGGCGTTCCGACGTTTCGGGGGCCGGAGGGGCTCTGGCGGTCCTTCCGTCCCGAGGAGCTGGCGACGCCGGAGGCGTTCCTCCGCGATCCGAACCTCGTTTGGGAGTGGTACGACTGGCGCCGGGGGAAAGTCGCGGCGTGCCGGCCGAACCCCGCCCACGATGCGATCGTTCGTCTCGAATCGCGCGTCCCGCGCTTCAGCCTCCTTACGCAGAACGTTGACGGACTCCACCGGGAGGCCGGGAGCCAGAACGTCATCGAGCTTCACGGGAACATCTGGAAGGTCCGATGCACGAATTGCCATGAGGTCGGGGACAACCGGGACGTCCCCATCCAGGTTCCGCCTCACTGCGAAACATGCGGCGGGCTTCTGCGCCCCCACATTGTCTGGTTTGGCGAATCGCTCGATCCCGACGACATCCGGGCTGCTTTCGAGGCGGCGGAGTCGTGCGAGGTCTTCCTCGTTGTGGGAACGTCCGGGATCGTCCAGCCCGCCGCCTCGTTTGTGTCCACGGCTAAGCGCGCTGGGGCGTTCGTCATCGAGGCCAACCTCGATCCCACGCCGAACACGTGGATCGTCGACGTCCACCTCTCCGGCCGCGCGGCCGAGGTCCTCCCCTCTCTCATCGATTGATTTCCCGCGGGCTTTCTTCCAGCACGGGCGTCCACTCGGCGAAAACGGCTTTCCACTCTCCGTCCCGCTTCTCCCATCGGGAGGTCACGAGATAGGCCTGCCCCCGCTCCGGGACGATGCCCTCCAGACCGACGGCCGCGACGTTCGATCTGACGGTTGCCGTCTTCCCGTCTACGCCGACGGCCTGGGCTAGGATGTAGATCCGGATCTTGGGATTCCGGCGGAAATGGAGCAGGAGGAAGCCGCGCGTCTCGGCCGGCGTGCGGCCTTCGAAATCGCGGTAGTCCTCGGCCAGGTGCCCTACGGCCTTCCCGCTCTCCTTGGCCTCGATCGCCTGGACGATCTCGTGGATTGCCCGGCCGATCCGGGCTTCGTCCGTTTCCCGGGCGCACCCCAGGGAAAGAAGCAGGAGGCCGGACGTCAGGATGCCCCAGGGCCAGGGTTTGGCGCGGGGAATGGGTTGTCGGATCACGCTTTTTCCCTCTTCCCCAGCCGGGGGAAGAGGGTCTTCCGGCAGGCTCATAGGTTGTTCCGCTCCGCCCGCGGCCTTTCAACAGGCCCTCCCAAAGAGGGCTTTCAACCCAAGATGACGATCGTGTACAATATCTTAGCGCAATCAGGTTTAAGCATCCTTTGAAATTCATCGAGGCCGGGGCTCCCGACCGCTTGGCGTGTTGAGCCGGCCTCCGCACATAAACCTTTTTCATAGGCGGAATGTATGTCACGGAAGATGCTGATCAACGCGGCCCATCCGGAGGAGATCCGGGTCGCGATCGTGGACAACGGAATACTCGAAGAACTGAACATCGAGACCACGTCCAAGGAACGGAACAAGGGAAACATCTACCGGGCCGTTGTCGTCCGCGCGGAGCCGTCCCTCCAGGCGGCCTTCGTCGACTACGGAGGGGCCCGGCACGGCTTCATCCCGATGGGAGAGATCCATCCCTCCTTCCACGCGGTCACCGAGGAAAAGAGGCGGGGTGGGGGCCGTATCCAGGACGTGATCTTCCGGGGGACGGAGCTCCTGGTCCAGGTGGAGAAGGAGGAGCGGAACGGCAAGGGGGCTTTCCTCACCACGTACATCTCCCTGCCGGGACGGTACCTGGTCCTCATGCCCTTCGCCCAGAAGTCCGGGGTCTCTCGGAAGATCGAGGACGAAGAGCAGCGGGACAAGCTCAAGAAAATGCTCGAAGAGCTCGCCCCCCCCGCCGGGATGGGATACATCATCCGGACGGCCGGACTGGGCCGGACGAAGGCGGAGCTGTCCAGGGACCTTTCATCCCTTCTGCGCCTCTGGGAGAGCATCCAGGAAAAGAGCGGAGAGCTTCCGGCGCCGTGCCTCGTTTACCAGGAGGCGGACATCGTCCTGCAGACGATCCGGGATTATTTCACGGCGGACACCGACGAGATCCTGGTGGACAACCGCGAGGTCCACAAGGACGTCATGGACTTCCTCACGGTCGTCATGCCGCGGGTGCGGGGGAAGGTGCACCTGTGCCAGGAGAAGAGACCGATCTTCTCCAAGTACAATCTGGAAGAACAGATCGAGACGATCTACGAACACAAGGTCCCGCTCCCGTCAGGCGGATCGATCGTGGTTGACACGACCGAAGCGCTGGTCGCGATCGACGTCAACTCGGGCAAGTCGAAGGGGGAACGGGGGATCGAGGATACGGCCTTCAAGACGAACCTCGAGGCGGCCGAGGAGATCGGCCGGCAGCTCCGCCTCCGGGATCTGGGCGGTCTCGTCATGATCGACTTCATCGACATGGAGAGCCACAAGCACAGCCGGGAAGTGGAGAAGGCGTTCAAGAACGCCATCAAGCGGGACAAGGCGAAGATCGATATGGGCCGGATCTCGAAGTTCGGGATCCTCGAGGTCTCCCGCCAGCGGCTGCGCCCGCCAGTTCAGGAGGGGGCGTACGTGACGTGCTCCCAGTGCGCGGGCGAGGGAGTCGTTCGGGCGGCCGAATCGCAGGCGTTGGCGATCCTCCGGCGCATCCAGGCGGGCGTCGTCAAGGGGAACACGGGCGAGGTACAGGGCCGCTTGTCGTCGGAAGCGGCCAATTACCTTTTGAACTACAAGCGGGAGAGCCTCATGGCCCTCGAGCGGGAGAACGACGTCCGCATCATCCTCACGCAGGATCCGGGGCTTTCTCCCAGCCAGTATCACCTCGAATTCGTCAAGAGGACCCAGCCGTCGCGCGCGGCGGTTCCTTCCGTTCCGGCCGTCCTGGAGATCGGCGTCGAAGAAAAGCCGGGCGTCGAGGCCGTCGCCATCCGGGAGCCTGCCGAAGTGTCCGAAGAGGAAGAAGCGGAAGGAGAGGCGGCCGCCCCGGCTCCTCCTCCGTCCGAGGAGAAGAAACCCCGCCGGCGGAGACGCCGGCGCCGGAGGAAGAAGGCTCCCTCCGTGGAGGGAGCCGCGCCAAGCCAGGCGGCGGCCGAGGCGGAGGCGCCGGGCGATGAGGAAGACGAGGGAGGAGGGGTTCCATTGGTGGAGGAGCCCGCCACCCCCGCGGCTGGTTAGATAGAGGAAGCTTTCATCTCTCAGCCTTCAGCAATCAGCGAGGGCGCAATACAAAGCCCCGATCGCCTTGGCTGAATGCTGACCGCTGAGTGCTGAGTGCTCAGAAGCAGTTTCCCTCGGTCGCCAAGTTGATCAATCCAGATTACCGCGTCAGCTTCACGGCGGCGAGCAGGACGCCGAGACTCAAGAGAAGGGTCAAGCGGGCGAGCCACGAGCCGAGACGGGCAAGCTGGGGGCGGGCGGCGGCGCCCGCCTGCCTCTGGAGCGGCCCAAGGACGAAGTCATGAGGCGCGCTCGCGAGAAGCATTGCTGTGAATAGAACCATCTTCACCTTGAAGATTGTCCAGAACGGGGTCTGAAAAATCTGGTCCCAGGTGTGGGGGAGGGTCCACAAGAGGCCCGTCCCCGTCGCGGCGAGAAGGGCGATGGCGCTCCAGGCGACAAGCCTGAAGCGAATGCCGACATCGTGGAAGACCTCCCGCTTCATCTCGGGGGGGAGCGTCCGACTGTAGGGGACGAGGATGGCGGTCAGAAAGATCATTCCGCCCACCCAGACAGCGGCCCCGATGATGTGGAGCCAGAGAAACAGGAGCCGGAGCGTCACGGCTTAGGGGAGGGGGCGGCCAGGAGGTCGTTGACTTCCTTGACGCCGGGGACGGCGCGCACGTCCTCGAGGATCCGCTCTTTCTCCCGGGCGGTTCCGACGCTGCCGGTCACCGAGACCACGCCCCGCGAAACCTCAACGGAGATCCGAAGCGAGGAGACAAGCGGGTCCGCCGCCAGGACGCTCCGGACGCGGGCGGCTAAGGCCACATCGTCGATGACCTCTCCCGTGCTGCGACGCTCCGGCGTTCCCGCGCAGGCCGCAAGGGCGAGAAGAACGAAGAACGCTCCCGCGATCGCTTTCTTTCCCATTTCGGTTCTTCACCCCCACCCTGACCCT
>CAKKSE010000011.1 GCA_919903025.1 Nitrospiria bacterium
GATCAAGGTGGGGGGGAAAAACGCGGACATCCCGAGACCACAACATGCGGGGGATGCCCACAGGAAAGCCGGAAGGACCAGTAAAGTTCCGCCGGGCGGAGGTCGAGTACTTGTCCCGGGAGGAACTGTTGAACGAGGCGAGGAAGGCGCAGGACAAAAGGGGGTGAGAAACAATGCCGAGGATCTGGAAAGAAAAGCTGGATGGAGTGGAAGTCGAGTTTGAAGAACCTCCCGAGGCTTGAGGACGGGGAGCCTTCCCATTTCTAGGGCACGACGACTGATTGCGTGCCGACGAACTCCGCATCGAGCTTCGGTTCGCCCGAGAGGTTCACGTCGCCCAATCGAAACGCCGGGGCCGGTTTCCGCCCCGCGAGGATCTCCTCCATCTCCTTCATCTGGGCGTCGTGCGATCCCTTATCGGTTCCGTGAGCCGTGTAGACCTCGAAGAGGACGACGGCGTCCTCGACCGGTTTCCCTCCATCCGCGACGACGGCGGCGAGCTCGCCAATCTCCCCGTCGTTGGCGAACTGGGGGATCTTGCCCTCGACGGACAGGGCGGCGTCGGCCATGGCGGGGATGAGGACAAACAGAAGGGATGCGGTCAGGGCGCTGAGATCGTTTCTCACAACGAACCTCCCGTGTTTCAAGTTCTTCTGGGGTTGGATTCCCGCTGACGCGGGAATGACAATATCGAGAAAGACCAATCCGTCAACAGCAGACCGGGCGGCTCTATTCCCGTCTTGCTTCAGTCGAACGAGGCGTCCATAATCCCTCCGAAGGGCTGGAAGCAAGGAGGTTGGCCATGCCGAACTACGAGTACGAATGCGGGAAGTGCAAGAAGACGTTCGCGGTCATCCTTTCTCTCAAGGAGCACGAAACGGCGAAAGTCGCCTGCCCCCACTGCGGCGGGAAGGACGTAAAACAGCTCTTTTCGGCTTTCTTCGCCAAGACCGACCGGAAGAGCTGACGCTTGGCCCGTGTCGGGTTCGTTTATCACCCGCTCTTCCTCGAGCACGAGACCGGGCCGTTTCACCCGGAGTCGCCGGAGCGTCTCGCGGCGATCGTCAGCCGCCTCCGGGGGACGGGGCTCATCGACGAGCTCGAGCCGATCGACCCTGTGCCGGCGGACCTCTCCTGGATCGAGACCGTTCACGACCCGTCCTACGTCGGTTCCGTCCGGGGCGCCTGCCCGGCGGAGGGGATCGCCCACCTCGACCCGGACACGGTCGTCTCGCCGAAATCGTTCGACGCCGCGCGGCTGGCTGTGGGCGCGGTCCTCTCGGCCGTCGATGCCGTTATGGAGGGGCGAGTGCAACGCGCCTTCTGCGCTGTCCGTCCGCCCGGACACCACGCGCTCCCCGGGCGCGCGATGGGTTTCTGTCTCTTCAACAACGTCGCCATCGGCGCGCGGTACGCCCAGCGTAAGCACGGTCTCTCCCATGTCCTGATCGTCGACTTCGACGTTCATCACGGCAACGGGACGCAGGCCGCTTTCTACGACGATCCCTCGGTCCTCTTCTTTTCAACGCACCAGTTTCCGCACTATCCCGGCACGGGGAGGGCGGAGGAGAGGGGGGCCGGGGACGGGATGGGAACGACGATCAACGCGCCTCTTCCCCCCGGCGCGGGCGGCGCGGACATCCTCGGGGCGCTCGACTCCCTCCTTGCTCCCGCCGTGGAATCGTTTCGGCCGGAGATTGTTCTCGTTTCCGCCGGATTCGACGGCCACGCGGAAGACCCGCTCGCAAGGTTCGAGCTGACGGAGGAGGATTACGGAGAGATCACGAAGCGGATTGTTTCCTTGTCGGAGAAGCATGCGAAGGGGCGCGTCGTCTCCGTTCTGGAGGGCGGGTACAACCTCTCCGCCCTCGCCCGCTCCGTCGAGGCGCACATCCAGGGGCTGATGGAGATATGGCGCGGAGTTCGGAGTGGGGAGTTCGGAGTCGAAAGGCCAGGCTGACCCGTTCGTCCGGCTAGGCGAACAAGGTGCGAAGAGACAGCTCAAGGCCTGGGAATGTGGGGGATGCGAGAGACCCTGTCCTGCGGGCGGAGGCGTGCAGGCGGTAGCCTCCCGCGCCCAGGCGGAAGACCTCGACAGTGCAAGCGTCCGGATCGACGATCCAGTATTCGGGAACCTTGAACTTCGCATATCGTTTCATCTTGATGTCCCGATCACGCCCGGCCGTTGACGGCGAGAGAATCTCGATCAGGAGGTCGGGAGCTCCCTTGATATTCTTCTCCGTGACGATCCGTGCTCGTTCCCTGCTCACGAAGACGAGGTCGGGCACGACGATGTCCGTATCGGAGAGGAGGACGTCGATGGGCGCATGAAACACCTCGCCGAGCTTGCTCTCCCGGACGAAGCGATCGAGCAGGATGAGGATCGCTTTCGAGATTCTCTGGTGGCGCGTCGCTGGGGAGGAGGTCATGAACAGATCTCCATCGATGATCTCGTAGCGGTTCGAGTCCTCCGGCAGGAGGAGGTAGTCGTGATATGTGAGTTTGAGCGATTCCGGCGTCTTTCGTGCGGCAAGCGTGGTCATGGGCATGGCTCCGTAGAAACGTCCTGACGGAGGGAAAGCTACTCCAGCCTCGCGGGAAAGTCAAACGCCCGCTGATGGGCGGGCATCCGCCAAATTGACTTGGGCGGACTGCCCCACGAAACGCAAATTCCCGGCAGGCGCGGAGCGCTGCCCTACGAGAGGCAGAAGGATCGGGATTTTTGGCGCATCCGGGTTTTGTGTGGGTGTGGCCCATATCTTGGGGGAAGCGTTGCCCCGCTCGACCACCCCCACCCTGGCCCTCCCCCGTCCAGGGGGAGGGGATTGTTTTCTGAGGGCTTCCTCCACCTCCTTGGAAAAGCGGCGTTTCCGCCTCACGCTCTCCTCCCCCCTTGTCCGGAGATCC
>CAKKSE010000012.1:0-17375 GCA_919903025.1 Nitrospiria bacterium
AAATGTCGCTCAGACATCTTGACATTCAACACAGTTGCTCCCCCATCGAGGGGGAGGGGAGGTTTTCGGGTTCACCGATTCACCGAGTATTTGCGCATTCGCCGTTAGTACAAGAACATCGGCTTGCCCATCACGTGGCGGACCTTGGGGCGGTAGGTCTCCGCGTCGTAGAGTTCCTCCACGTCCGCGCGCTTCACCCCTTCGGAGAGGACGCCCAGGGGGACGTGGGTGTAGGTCCCTTGGCGGAGGGCGACCATCTGGGAGTGCGAGCGGTCGAGCGCGAGCGACAGCGCCATATGGGCGAAGTTGACCGCGACCATGAGATCGAGGGAGTCGGGCGGCCCCGACCGCATCAGGTAGGAAAGGGGCTGGTAGATGATGTCCTCTCCCGTAAGCCTCTTGAGTATTTCTCCCGTGGTGAGCCCGATCCCGCCTAGCTTCCGGTGGCCGTACGCGTCCGCCTCGCCCGTCTCGACGGTCTGGCCCCCGATCATTCGCGCTCCCTCGGAGATCGTGACGATGGCGTAGTGGCTCGGGTTGGCCTTCTTGTCCTGGACGAGGAGGCGCGCGAGCTTTTCGGGATCGAAGGAGACCTCGGAAATGATCGAGCGGTCCACGCCGGCCAGGTACGACGCGACGAGGGACGTCTCGCCGGAGTAGCGTCCAAAGAGCTCGACCACGAGGAGTCGCTCGTGCGAGCCGGCGCTCGTCCGCAATTGGTGGATGAAAGAGACGCTCCGGGTGATGGCCGTCGAAAAGCCGATGCAGTAGTCGGTGCCGTGGACGTCGTTGTCCATCGTTTTCGGGATGGCGATGACGGGAATTCCTTCCTGGGCGAGACGGAGTCCGTACGAGAGCGTGTCGTCGCCGCCGATCGGGATGAGAACGTCCAGGCCGAGACGGGAGATGACCTTCAGGACATGGGGGGTAAAGTCGGCCAAGGCGGGAGACTCCCCGACGGGCGGCGACGGGGATTGTCCTCGGAGAAAGGCGGGCGCTTCCTTCGGGCGGACTCGTCCCGGGTTGGTCCGGGAGGTATGGAGCATCGTTCCACCCGTCCGGTCGATCGTCCGCGTGTTCTGTTTATCAAGGACCCGGATGCACTCGTCGTACGTCGTGGGATCGGTCGGATCGTATTCCAGGAGACCCGCCCAGCCGCGGCGGATGCCGACGACCTCGCACCCCTCGTCGACCGCCCGGTAAACGAGCGCCTTGATGCAGGGGTTCAGGCCTGGGACGTCGCCCCCGCCGGTTAGAACGCCGATGCGCATTTCACCCTCACCTCGGCCCTCTCCCTGGGGGAGAGGGGTGTCGAGTCATCTGTAGTTGACGAACTGGAGCGGGACGCCGAAGTCGGCGTCCTTGAGCATCTTCATCACTGTCTGGAGGTCGTCCAGTTTCTTTCCGGAGACGCGGACCTGGTCCTCCTGGATCGCGGCCTGGACCTTGAGCTTCGCCTCCTTGATCCGCTTGACGATCTCCTTGGCCTTGTCGCCGGGGATTCCCTGCTGGATCTTGACCCTCTGGCGGACGGTCCCGCCGGCCGCCGGCTCGATCTTGCCGAAATCGAGCCCCTTGAGCGGGACGGCCCGTTTGACGAGCTTTCCCGTCAGGATGTCGACGACGCTCTTCAGCTTTCCCTCGTCATCCGAGATCAGAACGAGTTCTTCCTTCTCGATCGAGATGTCGCTCTTCGATCCCTTGAAGTCGAACCGCTGGCCGATCTCCTTCATCGCCATCGTGACGGCGTTGTTGACCTCCTGCATGTCGATCTTCGAAACCGCGTCGAAAGAGTGCATGTCGGACATTCAATACCTCCCAGGCCGAAGCCGATTGTAAATTGTAAATTGTAAATTTAGAATTTTAAATTTTCAATTTTCAATTTGAAATGTTCCATCCTACTCCACCACCGTCACTCCCTTCGGCGGCACGAAGCGAAACGTTTCGTCCGGGATCCCCTTGTTCATCGCGATCCGGGAGAAACGGATCGTCGTGGTCCCGCGGGCGCTGTCGTGCAAGGAGACGCGGATGACCGCCCAGCTCTTGGGATCGACCTCCAGCATGACGCGCGTCAGCGTCAGATCCTTCTGTTTCGGGATCAGCCGGAGAAGGATGTTTCCATGCTGGTTGACGCGGTTCTCCAGGGCGAAGGCGGGGTCGAAGTCCTCCCGGAGGCGTCCGATGCCGGCCAGGAAGTTCGTGGCCGAGCCGGGAGGAAAGGCATCCGCCTGCCGGCGTTTGACGACCTGTTTCTGGTCCGGCTGGTAGATCCAGACATGGGTCCCGTCGAGGACGATTTCCTGGGAGATCGGCGCCGAGAAATTCCAGCGCATCTTGGACGGCTTCTTGATCGCCACCGTTCCGGACGACTTCTCGGCGGCGGTCCCGCCGGGGAGGAGCGTCTCCTGCGAGAAGTGCGCCGAGAAATCCGCCGTCTCGCGGTAGACCGTCTCCAGGCGGGAGACGACCTGTTGCAGGGGCGGAACGTCCGCCGCCGCGGCCGCGGGGGCAAGAGCGAAGAACGCGAAGATCACGAGAGCCAGAGGAATCATCCAACCTCCAATCCACCCATTCACCGATTCACCCATTCACCTATTCACCGTTCCATCTCCTACCGTTCGTCCGGCGGGATGAGGACGTCCCGGTCCCGATTCGGTCCGCGGGGGGCCGAGACGATTCCGTCCCGCTCCATGTCCTCGATCATCCGGGCCGCGCGGTTGTACCCGACGCGCATCCTGCGCTGTAAGTGCGTGATCGAGGCGTTCCGCGACGAGACGACGATCGCGCGGGCCTGCTCGTACAGGTCGTCGCGCTCCTCGGCGGCGGCCTCCTGGGCGGCGAGAGCCTCGGCCTCGGCGCGGGCGGCCATGATCCGCTCCAGCGTTCCGTAGAGAGGCGCGGCCTGGGCTTTCGTGTGCTCGACGACGCGCGCGATCTCGGCTTCGGTGACGAAGGCCCCGTGAATGCGCTGGAGGCGGTTCGTGCCGGGCGGCATGAACAGCATGTCACCATTGCCCAGGAGCTGTTCGGCGCCCATGGAGTCCAGAATGGTCCGGGAGTCGATCTTGGAGGCCGTCTGGAAGGCGATGCGCGCCGGGAAGTTCGCCTTGATGACGCCCGTCAGCACGTCGACCGAAGGCCGCTGTGTCGCGAGAATGAGGTGGATGCCGGCGGCGCGCGCCATCTGGGCGAGCCGGGCGATGGCCTCCTCGACTCTCCGGGCCGAGACCATCATGAGGTCGGCCAGCTCGTCGATGACGACGACCACGTAAGGGATCCGCTCGGCGGGCGGCGAATCGACGCCCGACTTCGCCCCGCGGGTCTTGGCCCCCTGGCCGGCGTCGATCATGGCGTTGTAGCTCTCGATGTTCCGTGCCCCGGCCGCGGCCAGGAGATGGTATCGGCGCTCCATTTCGGCGACCAGGCTGGCGAGCGCCTCGCCGGCCTTCTTCGACTCGGTGACAACCGGCTCGATTAGGTGGGGGATGTCCTCGTAAACGGACAGCTCCAGCCGCTTGGGATCGATGAGGAGGAGCTTCACGTCGCGGGGGTGCGTGTTGAACAGGAGGCTCAGGATCATGATGTTGAGCCCCATGCTCTTGCCCGCGCCCGTCGCGCCGGCGACGAGAAGGTGCGGCATGCGGGCCAAGTCGGCGGCGACGGGGGTCCCGAAGATGTCTTTTCCGAGCGCGACCGTGAGCGGCGAGGACGGCTCCCGGAAAGCGGGCGATGTCAGGATGGCCTTGAGATGGACCGGTTCCCGGGCTGGGTTGGGGACCTCGATGCCGATCGCGGCCTTGCCGGGGATTTGTCCGCCGACGCGGACGGCGGGGGCCTTGAGAGCCAGCGCCAGATCGTCGGCCAGCGTGACGACCCGGTTGATCTTCACCCCCGGGGCGGGCTCGTATTCGTACATCGTGACGATCGGTCCGGGGTAGACCTGCGTGACGCGCCCCTCGACGGCGAAGTCCTTGAGTTTCGCTTCGAGAAGGGATGCGTTCGCGAAGAGCTCTTCCTTCGTCTGTCCCGAGAGCGGCGGAGGCGGGTCGGCCAGGAGGGAGAGAGGGGGAAGCCGATACGGTCCTCCCGAATCCGGCCGCGGCCGCGCCGCCGGAACGAGGTTGAGCTCCATCGTTTCGCGGTCCGCCTTCGGGCGGCGGATTGTCGGCTTCGCGGCGGAAGCGGCCCCCGCCGACGGCCCCATCTCGTCCGCCTCGCCGGGTCCTGGAGCGCTCTCCCGCCCGCCGGCGATCCTGGGTTTGGTCTCCGGCTGTGGGTGCGGGGCCGCTGAGCGCCGGCGCAGGGCCCGCTGGCGGTGGAGGATGACGTACCCGGAGACGGCGTCCGCCGTTCGCTGAAGAGACGAAGCCGTGATTCGAAGGAGCCCGGCCAGCGTAAACCGGGTGGTGACGATCAGGGCGATGAGAAGGAAAGAGAGGAGAATGACAACCGTTCCCACGTCCGAAAAAAGGGAAACCAGCGCCTTGCGGGTCAAGGTTCCCACGACGCCGCCGGGCGGAATCGGTTCGCCGAGAGGTGCGAAGCGGTCGGGATAGAAATGGGCCGACAAGGCGGAGACGGAAATGAAGAGGAGGACGACGCCAAGGATTCCCGGCCAGCGCGGCGCCAGTTCTTCGGCCGGCGGACGGAGGGAGCGGAGGGCGGCGACGAGGAAGGCGATCGGAAGAAGATACGCGCCGCCCCCCAGGACCTGGAAGAAAAAGTCGGCGCCGAAAGCGCCGGCAACCCCGATCCGGTTGAAAATTCCCCCTCGGGAGGAGGCGCTGTTGAGCGAGGGGTCCCCGGCCGAGTAGGTGAGAAGGGCGAGGGCCGACAGGACGGCGAAGAGGAACAAGAGGACGGCCCTGATTTCGTGGCTCCGGGAAGGGATTTGCGCGGCCTGAGTCATGTCAGCCTATGATATCCGGGTCGGCGCTAAATCTCAATGATCACCGGCAGGATCATCGGTTTGCGGTCCATCTTCTTGAGGAGGAACTTCTTGAGGAGGTTCCGGACCCGCGCCTGGACCATCGTCCACTCGCTCTTCGCCTCCGGCCCCATCTCCTCGAGCGCTCCGACCACGACTTCCCGCACTTCCTGGAGAAGCTCCTGCGAGGCGTCCTCGAAGACGAATCCCCGGGAGATGATGTCGGGCCCCGAGAGGAGGCGTCCCGTCTGCTTCTCGATGGCGATGAGGACGAGCACGATCCCGTCGTGGGCGAGGCGCATCCGGTCGCGGAGGACGATGTCCCCGACGTCTCCGATTCCCTTTCCGTCGATGAACGTCCGCCCCGCCGTGACCCGGCCGCGCCGCGCCGCGTTCCCGTCCGCGTCGAACTCGAGGACGTCCCCGTTCTCTACGAGGTGGATCCGCTCCGGCGGGACGCCGAGCCGCTCCGCCGTCCGGGCGTGGTGGTAGAGGTGCCGGTATTCCCCGTGGATCGGCACGAAGTGCCGGGGGCGCGCCAGGTTGATCACGATCTTCTGCTCTTCCTGCGAGGCGTGGCCCGAGACGTGGATCTCCGAGACGTTCTCGTAGATGACCTCGGCGCCGCGCCGGAGAAGGTGGTTGATGACGCGGGAGATCGCGCGCTCGTTCCCCGGGATCGCCTTGGCGGAGAGGACCACCGTGTCGCCCGGCCTGATCTTGATTTCCTTGTGGTCGTTCATGGCCATCCGGGAGAGGGCGCTCATCGGTTCTCCCTGGCTCCCCGTCGTGATGATGGCGATCTCGTTGTCGGCGGAGTGCTTCATCTGTTCGAGGCGCAGGGACGTGTCCGGCGGGATGGCGAGATATCCCATCTCCTGGGCGATCTGGGCGTTCTGGACCATGCTGCGGCCGTTGAGGAAGAGCTTGCGCCCGTGGCGGACGGCCACGTCCACGCACTGCTGAATCCGGTGGATGTTGGAGGAGAACGTGGAGACGATGATCCGCCCGGGGGCCTGGGAAAAGATCTCTTCCAGCGCCTGGCCGATGACCTTCTCGGAGGGGGTGAATCCCTCCCGTTCGGAATTCGTCGAATCGGAGAAGAGGGCCAGCACCCCCCGCTCGCCGTATTCGGCGAACTTGTAGGCGTCGAAGAGCTGTCCGTCCACGGGCGTCGGGTCGATCTTGAAGTCCCCCGTGTGGAGGATGCGTCCGATGGGCGTCGTGATGCCGAGGGCCGCCCCGTCGCCGATGGAATGCGTGACGCGGATGTACTCGACCCGGAACGGCCCCATCTCGATCGTCTGCCGGGGCTGGACGGGAACGAGCGCGGCGACCTCGTCGAGCGCGTGCTCCTTGAGCCGCTGGGTGACGAGGCCGAGCGTCAGGGGGGTCCCGAAGACAGGGACGTCGAATTCGCGGAGGAAGTACGAAAGGGCGCCGACGTGGTCTTCGTGGCCGTGGGTGAGGAAAACGGCGCGGACGCGGTCCCGGTTCTCGATGAGGTAAGAGAAGTCGGGGATCGCGAAGTCCACGCCGAGCATCTCGTCTTCGGGGAACATGAGGCCGCAGTCGACGACGATGATCGAGTCGCCGAACTCGTAGGCCATCATGTTCATGCCGATCTCGCCCAGGCCGCCGAGGGGGATCGCGGAGAGGGTGGCGCCGACGGCTTCACTCATCTGCTTCTTCGCGTCTTTCCTTGGAACGCGCGGCCCATCAGGAGAAGGAGGACGGCCTTCTGGGCGTGCAGGCGGTTCTCCGCCTGGTCGAGGACGACGGACCGGGAACCGTCGAGGACGTCGGCTGTGATCTCCTCGCCGCGATGGGCGGGAAGGCAGTGCATCACGACGGCATCCGGGCGGGCGGCTGTGAGGAGGGCCGCGTTCACCTGGTATCCGGCGAACGCGCGCCGCCGCTGGGCGGCTTCGTCCTCCTGTCCCATGCTCGTCCATACGTCCGTGTAAACGGCGTGGGCGCCGCGGACGGCCTCGACGGGATCGCTGGTCAGGAGGACCCTTGCGCCGGTCCCGCGGGCGGTTTTCCGGGCCCCCGCGACGACGGCGTCGTCGGGTTCGTATCCTTTCGGCGCGGCGACGGCGATCGAGACGCCCGTCCCGGCGCAACCCTCGAGAAGGGAGTGGGCCATATTGTTGCCGTCGCCTACGTAGGCGAGCTTGAGTCCCTTGAGCCGTCCCTTCTTCTCCTTGAGCGTCATGAGATCAGCCAGGACCTGGCAGGGGTGGTGTTTGTCCGAGAGGCCGTTGATGACGGGGATGTCCGCGGCGCGGGCGGCGGCCTCGACCGTCTCGTGCGCGAAGGTCCGGATCATGATCCCGTGGGCGTACCGGGAGAGGACGCGGGCCGTGTCCTCGATCGTCTCGCCCCGCCCGAGCTGGATGTCGCGCGGCGAGAGGAAGATCGCCTGCCCCCCGAGCTGGTACATCCCGATCTCGAACGAGAGGCGCGTCCGCGTGGAGGACTTCTCGAAGATCATGACGAGCGTCTTCCCGGCGAGGGGACGGGATGTCTTTCCGCGCTGGAGGTCCTTCTTGAGCCCCGCCGCGAGCGTCAGGATCCGGGAGATGTCCGCTGGGGCGGTTTCGCCCAGCGACAGGAGATCGGTCAGCATGCCGCGGGAGAAGGAACGGACGCGCGGAGGAGCGCCGCGTCCAGGATCTCGAGCGCCTCGTCCGCCTCGGCCTCGGTGACAATCAGGGGCGGAAGGAGGCGCACGACGTTTCCGGCCGCCGCGTTGGCGATGAGTCCCCGGGAGAGGGCCTCGTCCACGACGGGCTTCGCGTCGCGGCCCAACTCGAGGCCGATCATCAGACCCCGGCCGCGAACGTCCGTCACGTCCGGGTGTCTCGCGCGGATGGCGTTCAGTCCCGCGAGGAGGTGGGCGCCCATCCGCAGGGCGTTTTCGAGGAGAGTTTCGCCGCGGGGGCCGTCGCGGAGGATGACGCCGAGAGTGGCCTCAGCCGCCGCGCAGGCGAGAGGATTGCCGCCGAACGTGGAGCCGTGCGTGCCGGGCCCGAAGACCTGGGCGATCTTCTCAGTCGCCAGGAGGGCGCCGATCGGCACGCCGTTTCCAAGCCCTTTCGCCAGGGTCATGATGTCGGGCACGATCCCGCACTGCTCGTAGGCGAAGAGGGTCCCGGTTCGGCCGATTCCGGTCTGAATCTCGTCCAGGATCAGCAGGATCCCGTGCCGGTCGCAGATCCCCCGCGCGGCGGCGAGGAAGCCCTCGGAGGGGACCCTCACGCCGCTCTCTCCCTGGATCGGCTCGATCAGGACGGCGGCCGTCTTCTCGGTGACGGCGGCTTCGAGGGCCGCGGCGTCGTCGAAGGGAACGTGGACGAAGCCGGGAGGGAGGGGATCGAACCCCGCCTTCACCTTCTCCTGTCCCGTGGCCGTGAGCGCGGCCAGCGTCCGCCCGTGGAACGAGCCGGCCATGGCGACGATCTCGAAGCGGCCGGGGTCGATCCGCTCCTTGGCGTACTTCCGGGCGAGCTTGATCGCTCCTTCATTCGCCTCGGCGCCGCTGTTGCAGAAGAAGACGCGGTCGGCGAACGAATGATCGACCAACAGCCGGGCCAGGCGGACCTGGGGCTCGATGTGGAAATAGTTCGAGACGTGGACGAGCCGCTCGGCCTGCTCGCGAATCGCCGCCGTGACCTCCGGATGGGCGTGCCCCAGGGCGCAGACGGCAACGCCGGCCAGGAAGTCCAGGTACTCCCTGCCGTCGGCGTCCCAGACACGGCATCCCCGGCCGCGAACGAGGGCGACGGGAAACCGGCCGTACGTCGGCATGAGAACCCGTTCGGATTCCTCGATGATCTGGCGGTTGGAGAACCGCCCGGGAGAAGGTGTTTCCATGCGCTGAGTCCGTCGCTCCATGGTCAGAATGAACTGCGTAAGAATTATCAGATTGCCCCCGGAGATTCAAAGGAATTCTCCTTTGCTAAGGCGGGTATATGACATGAATCATGTCCTTTTTGATGGATGCGAATAGAATTCAACCGCTGGTTGACCCGATCGAAACGGGGGTGCAGCATCCAGAATATGACGGCCGAATCGGGTCCTTTCACCTCGCCGGCGGAACCCAGGCATCTCTCGCCGGCCGGCATCCTTCCAGGGATATTCAACCACGCGGCCGACGCGGTCTTCGCCGTCGATCCGCGGGGAAGGATCGTCTACTGGAACGGCGCGTGCGAGGCCCTGCTCGGGTACTCCTCGCGCGAGGTCGAAGGGACGGCCTGTTGCCGCCTGCTGGGGGGGATCGATTCGGCGCGGGCCGCCGTGTGCGGTCCCCGTTGCAGGGTCAGCCGGCTTGCGCGCGAGAATGGGGCCGTTCCCGACTTCGACATCTCGTTTCTGAAGAAAGACGGAGAGCGGGTCTGGGTGAACGCCGGCGCGATGCGCGTCGGGAACGGCTTCGGAGACGGGGCCGTCGTTCACATCCTGAGACCCCTCGTCGTGGAACACTTGATGACCCGTTTGGGTCATCTCAGCCAAGGGACTGTCCGCGAGCCCACGCTGGACAAGCGTCAGAATCTGACACGGCGGGAGCTCCAGATCCTCCGACTCATGGCCGACGGCCGCGGGACGAGAGGCTCGGCGGAAGACCTCTCCATCAGCGCGGCCACGGTCCGGAATCACGTCAAGAGCATCTTTTCCAAGCTGGGAGTTCACAGCAGGGCGGAAGCGGTGGGTCACGCCTTGCGAAATAAGTTGATCTGATCGCGGCATTCTGGTATTCAGGGGGCTCGCGAGCCGCACAGCGCGGCGAGCACGCAATCCCCCCTGTCTGGTTGTCCTGCACATGGTCGTGAGGTGGCCAGCGTTTGTTGAATTCTTCCAAACCGAATCAAAAGCTCTTTCAGGCGACGGGCTTGTTCTGTCCGGATGGGCCCTTGACGTCGAGACGATAGTATTTGCTCATGAAGTGCCGGCCGATCCGTCGGGAGAGGAGGTGAGTCTCGCGGGACGATGGGGAATCCGGCTCACGCCGTGAAACAGCGTCACGGCCATGTCAACCGGCAACACCGTTGAGGAGGTGGCTATGCGATCGATTGCGAAACGCGAGCGCGGGCGAGGCGTTTGGCTTGGTCTGGGCATCGCGGGGGTCATGGCATGGACCCTGTTCGCTGGGGCGGAAGCCTATGGTGCGAGCAGCGAAGCAGATTTGGGCAAGAAGGTTTACGCGAGCCGGTGCGGGATCTGCCACGGCGATAAGGGTGACGGGAAAGGCCTGGTCGGGATCATCCACCGCGTCGAAAAGAGGGGCCTGACCTGGGTCACGTACCCGCGCGACTTCACGGCGGGCATCTTCAAGTTCCGCTCGACGATGACGGGCGAACTGCCGACGGACGCGGACCTGGATCGGGTGATCCGCAACGGGATCCCCCGGTCCGGCATGCCGTCCCATATCGACGTTCCCGCCAACGAAATCAAAGCCGTCATCGCCTACATCAAGACGTTCTCCCCCCGATGGAAGCAGGACAAACCCGGAAAGTCGATCGCCATCAAGAAGCCGGCGGGTGTGGGTTCGGGCGCGTCCGCGGCCAAGGGCGAGAAGATCTGGAAGGACATGAAGTGCTGGGAATGCCACGGGGAAAAGGGAGTGGGCGACGGCCCGTCCGTGGCCACGCTCAAGGACGACTGGGGCGATCCGAGCGTTCCGTTCGACTTCACCTCGGGGGCGCTGAAGGGCGGCCCGGACATCGAGGACATCTACCGCACGTTCACGACCGGCGTCGACGGCTCGCCGATGCCCTCGTACGCCGACTCTCTTGGAGAGGCCGACCGGTGGCACCTTGTTTCATATTCGCTCAAGATGATGGGCAAGGTGAAGTAGCCGAGCGTTCGGTCCGTTAACGGTCTCGTCCTTTCTGAGAAGGGGAGGTTCATCGATGAGCAAAAAGAGGTTCAACCGAAGGGATTTTCTGAAGACCCTGGGAATCACCGGGGCGGCGGCCGGGGCGGGGCTGGTTCTTCCCCGGACGATCCTCTCGGAGCACGCCCAGAAGCAGATCTTTGAAGCGTCCACGGCCCACGCGGCGGAGAAGAACGGCGGGCAGAGCTACGATATCAAGCCGGGTCAGCTCGATCCGTACTACGGTTTCTGGAGCGGCGGACACTCGGGCGAGGTCCGGATCATGGGCGTTCCCTCGATGCGTCAGCTTCACCGGATTCCCGTCTTCTGCATGGACGTCGGGAGCGGCTACGGGATCACGAACGAGTCGAAGAAGCTCCTCAAGGGGACCTTCGTGGGCGACACGCACCACGTCCACGGCTCGTACGTGAACGGAACCTACGACGGGAAATGGCTCTTCGTGAACGACAAGGGGAACAACCGCGTCGCCCGGATCCGGATGGACTACATGGAGACGGACGCGATCGTGAGCATCCCCAATGCCCAGGGGATGCACGGGACGTTTCCCCAGCGGTATCCCAAGACCGAATGGGTCGTGACGAACACGGAGTTCCAGGTCCCGGTCCCGAACGACGCCTCCAACAAGGCGAACTTCAACAAGCCGCAGAACTACTACGGCATGCACACGATCATCGACGCCGCGACGATGGGGATCGTCTGCCAGATCATGCTCGACGAAAACGTGGACCTCGCCGCGTGCGACTACCAGGGCAAGTACTCCATGTCGACGTCGTACAACCCGGAGAAGGGCGTCACGCTCGCCGAGTACCTGGCGTTCGATTCGGACTTCCTGATCGTCTTCAACTGGGAGCGGATCAGGGCGGCCCTCAAGGCCGGAAAGTACAAGACGATCTCCGGCATCCGCGTTCTGGACGGCCGGAAGGGGTCGGACCTCACGCTCCGGATCCCCGTTCCCAAGAACCCGCACGGCGTGAACATCGACCCGAGCGGCCGCTACGCCGTCTGCTCCGGGAAGGTCTCGCCCACCTGCTCGGTGGTCGAGCTGGCCAAGATCGACGAGGCGTTCGCCGGCAAGATCAAGCCCGAGAAGTGCGTCGTCGCCCAGCCGGAGATCGGTCTGGGGCCGCTCCACACGACGTTCGACGGCCGCGGGAACGCGATCACGTCGGTCTTCATCGACTCCACGAACGTGAAGTGGAACCTCGACCGGGCCGTCAAGGGGGAGAAGAAGCCCCACGTCCACGTCCTCGACATCAGCTACCAGGTCGGCCACATCATGGCGACGATGGCCGAGACGAAGGAAGCCGACGGGAAGTGGCTCGTCTCCCTCAACAAGATCTCCAAGGACCGGTTCCTGAACGTCGGCCCGCTCAAGCCCGAGAACGAGCAGTTGATCGACTTGACGGGGGAGAAGCTCGTCATCGTCAAGGACGAGCCGGCCTACATCGAGCCCCACGACGTCATCATGGTCAGGCGGGACATCGTGGAGCCGAAGGTCAAGCACCGCTACAACATGGCGGACCATCCGATGGCCGTTCACAAGAACGAGATCATCCGGAAGGGGAACGACGTCATCGTTCGGATGACGGCGAACGCCCCCGTGTACGGATTCCAGGAGGTCAAGGTCAAGAAGGGGAACAAGGTCACGTTCTACGTGACGAACCACGACGAGATCACGGACCTGTCGCACGGGTTCAATATCTCGAACTACAACGTCAACTTCGTGGTCTCTCCTTACCAGACCAAGTCCGTGACCTTCACGGCCGACAAGCCGGGGGTCCACTGGATCTACTGCACCAACTTCTGCCATGCACTGCACCTCGAGATGAGGATGCGGCTCATCGTTGAAGTCTAGGGGACCGGTAAGGTAGAATGATGCCCGGTTGCCGGGTCGGTTCTTGCGGCCCGACAGCCGGGCATCCGGAATAATTGCTGTCTTTTTCCGGGGCGGCCCGGCGCATGCCGGGGCCGCCCTGACTTTGCTCGCAGAGCGCCCCGCCGTTCGGCCAGTGGAATATCCAGGGAGGACGGATCCAGCGGCATTTCGGCGGGAATGGAGGGCTCCATGACCGGCCTGGCTTCAGTTGTCGTTTCTCTTGTCCTCGTTCTGGTTTTCTCGTTTGACGCCCGGGCGCAGGGGTCATATCTCGAGCACCGCTATCCTTATACGCCGAACGAGGCCCTTCCCGCCGCCGACCGGTTCGTGAAGAAACAGGGGTACTGGGAAGGGTACAAGGGAAACAAGATGGTCGGGGTCGTTCTCCTCTCGAAGGATTGGACGCCCAACCTCGTTGGGTACGCGGGGAAGCACCTGGAGACGCTGATCGGAATGGACATGGCGGGGAACTTGACGGGCGTCAAGGTCATCTTCCACGCCGAGCCGATCGTCATGATCGGCCTCAAGGAAGACAACTACAAGACGTTTATACGGCAGTACGTCGGGAAGAACATCAAGGAGAAGCTGACCATCGGGAGCGGCGTCTCGATGGACGCGGTCACGGGCGCGACCGTGACGGCCGTTGTCCAGAACTCGACCATCCTGGGGAGCGCAAGACGGGCGGCCCTCAAGTCCGGCATGCTCCAGGCCCGGAAGGCCGAGGCCCCGCGCAAGGTGTCGCAGGCCTTCACGGTGCAGTCGTGGAAGGACCTGCTGGACAAGGGCGCCGTCCAGCGGATCACGATCAAGCCGGAGACCGTGGGGCTCAAGGCCGAGGCCCAGCCGTACCTCGATCTCTACTTCGCGCTCGCCGATCCTCCGGCCGTCGGCCGGAACCTGCTTGGGGCGAACGCCTACGAGCAGGCCAAGGCCGCCCTGGGGAAGAAGGGCGGGTCGATCCTGGTCGTCGTCTCTTCGGGACCGGGATCGTTCAAGGGCACGGGTTTCGTCCGCGGCGGGATCTTCGACCGCTTCCACCTCGAGCAGGATGCCAAGAGCTTCCTCTTCCGGGACGTGGACTACACGCTGATCTCGGAGATCAAGGCCGCGGGAGCGCTGGCCATCCGGGAGGGCGGGATCTTCCTCATCCACAACAAGGACTTCGATCCGACCGATCGATTTGCCTTCAACTTCGTTCTTCCCGTCCGCGTCGGAACGACGAGCAGGGAGGTCAAGTCTTTCCAACAGACCTACCGGCTTCCAGACGCCTACCTGGAGAAGGCGAAGTAGGGGAAGCGGTTGGACGAGAAACTCCTGCTGGAAGATCCGCTCCTTTCCGGCCTGGGTGAGATCACCCCGGTCTGGATCCAGGTTTGGCAGAGGAACGCCAACCACATCGTCGCGTTCTCCGTCTTCCTCGCCGCGATCATCCTCCTTCTGGTTTTCCGAGACCGGCTGGTCCGGCATCCCCGTTGGCGGGACCGGGCGAGGAACGCGGTCCTCGCGGTCTCGGCCGTCTACGTGGGCCTCGTCCTGGGGACCCAGCCGGGGACGACGTATATCCTGATCGCCGCCCAGAACCTGACAAGCGGGATGACGGACCTGACCTTTTACCTCATGGATCCCTTCATCTTCTTTTCGTTCGCATTCATCCTCCTGACGGTTTTCCTCTGGGGAAGGGGAGCGTTCTGCGGGTGGCTCTGCCCGTTCGGATCGTTTCTCGAACTGCTCTACAAGGGTTACAAGCGGCTGTTTCCCCGGTGGACGTGGAAGGTCCCCGTCTCGTGGCACAACAGGCTCGTTTATCTCAAGTATGCCTTCTTCGTCCTGATCCTGGGCGTCTCGTTCTACGACTTCTACCTTTCCGAATACATGGCGGAGGTCGAGCCGTTCAAGACGTACGTCGTGAAGTTGAACCGGGGCTGGATCTTTGTCGCCTGGTTCGGTCTCGTCGTCGTCTCTTCGATGCTGGTCTACCGCTCCTTCTGCCGGTACATCTGCCCGCTCGGGGGGATGCTGGCCCTTCCGGCGCGGCTCACGTCCATCTTCCCGCTCGTCAAGCTCAAGCGGTACGACTACTGCGGAACTTGCAGGATCGGCGAGAGGTCCTGCGATCCCCAGGCGATCCGCCGCGACGGATCGATCGACGCCGCCGAGTGCCTCTACTGCCTGGACTGCCAGGTGAACTACTACAACGAAGCGCTTTGTCCGGTCCTGATCCGCCGGGCGAAGGGCAAGGATGGAAGCGACCTTCGGTCTCCGAACGGCATCGGCGAGGATGCGGAGATCGGCGTGCCGGTCGCGTCAACTGTTTCCTCCCCCCTGGCGGGGGAGGATCAAGGTGGGGGGGATAGATGCGAGTGCTTGTCTCTCTCTCACCCCCATCCCGACCTTCCCCCCTCAAGGGGGAAGGGGTGGACGAGGCGTGGGGCCGACATATCCTCCGTCGGACGGGGATTCGCTCTGCTTGCGGTCATCCTGTTCGCTCCG
Organism: Nitrospiria bacterium; assembly: GCA_919903025.1. Classification (GTDB taxonomy): domain Bacteria; phylum Nitrospirota; class RBG-16-64-22; order RBG-16-64-22; family RBG-16-64-22; genus RBG-16-64-22. Next base: position 15,193 of record CAKKSE010000012.1, read on the forward strand.
ATGCAGGCCTCCGGCGCGACGCTCGTCGTCGGGAAGGACGCTGGGTCGATCGGCGAAGCCCTGAAGCGGGCGCGGCCGGGCGACGCGATCGAGGTCCCGCCAGGGACGTATCGGGAGAAGGTCCAGATCGAGAAAGCCGTCCGGCTCGCCGGCCGGCCGGGGGCCGTGATCGACGGCGGCGGAGAAGGGCCGGTCGTGGGAATCTCGGCGGCGGGCGCCGTCGTGGAGGGGTTCACGATCCGAAACGCCCCGGCGACGCACGACACGCACGGCGCGGGCATCCTGGTCATCAAGGGGGCCGACCGCGTCGCCATCCGGAACAACCGGATCGAGAACACGAACTACGGCGTGTGGGTGACGGGGGCGAACGGCGTCACGATCGAGAAGAACGAGATCCTCGGAAAGAGGGAACTGGACGCCGAGGCCCGCGGGAACGGCGTTCTGCTCAACGCGGCGGACGGGGCGGTCGTCCGGGAGAACGTGATCCGGGACGCGCGCGACGGCGTGTACCTCGAGATCACGCACGACGCGCGGGTCGAAAAGAACGACATCGAAAGGTCGCGGTATTCAGTTCACACGATGTGGTGCGACCGCGGGGTCTTCAACGACAACCGGATGGCGGGGAACCTGGTCGGTCTGGCCCTGATGTACACGAAGGGATCGGAGGTCAACCGCAACGTCTCCGTGGGGAACTCGACGCAGGGGATCGTGGCGATCCAGGTGATCCGGAGCCAGATTATCGGGAACGTTCTTATCGGGAACACGAAGGGGCTCTTCCTGTACAATTCGATCCTGAACAAGGTCACGGACAATCTGATCGCCAACAACAACCTGGGCATTCATTCCTGGGGCGGGTCCGAGGAGAACGAGATCACGCGCAACACGTTCTTCCGGAACGAGATTCAGGTCAAGTACGTGGCCGCCCGCGACCAGCGGTGGGACGGGAACTTCTGGTCGGACTACATGGGCTGGGACACCGGGCAGGACGGGAAGGGCGACATTCCGTACGAATCGAACACGCTGGTCGACGCGCTTCTCTGGCGCTACCCCGCCGCCAGGCTCCTTCTCTTCTCTCCCTCTCTCCAGTTCCTCTGGATGGTGGAGAAGCAGTTTCCGATTCTCCGGGCCCCGCGTGTGGTCGATCGCGCTCCCGCGATGAACCCGATGTTTCCGCGATGGTCCGAGGTCCTCGCGGCCTACCCCGGGAGGCCGGCGAAATATTACGGCGAGATGGAAAAGATCCCGCACATGCCGGGGGGATAGGAAGAGAAGACGCGGGGAATCGGTGAATTGGTGAATCGGTGAATGGGTGAATCGATGAAGATTGAACTTCGCAGCATTTCGCGGTTGTTTGGAGAAGTCGAGGCCCTCAAGGATGTCTCCCTCAATGTCCGCGAGGGGGAGACGCTGGGTCTGGTCGGTCCGAACGGGTCGGGGAAGACGACGCTCCTCAAGATCCTCGTGGGGCTCATTCCTCCCACGTCGGGCGAGATCGTTGTCGATGGACGGGTCCCGGCCCCGGCGGAGTGGCCGCGCCTTCGGACGCGGATCGGATACATGCCGGAGCGGGTCTCGTTCTACGACAACCTGAGCGCGGCGGAGGTCCTCTCGTTCTACGCCGACCTCAAGGGCGTCTCCGGCGAGCGGGTCGGGCCGATGCTGGAGCGCGTGGGCCTCTCAGCCGTCCGCGACCGCCGCGTGGGGGGATACTCCAAGGGGATGCGCCAGAGGCTCAACCTCGCCCAGGCCCTCTTGGCCGATCCCGACCTGCTCGTCCTCGACGAGCCGACGAGCGGACTCGATCCGGTTGCCATCCGGGAGTTCTACGACTTCCTTTCGGGCATCCGCCGGGAGCGGGCCGTCTCGGTCGTTCATTCGTCCCACATCCTGGCCGAGATCGAGGGGCGGATCGACCGCGCGGCCGTCCTCAAGGACGGACGGCTGAAGGCCGCTGGATCGCTCGAGGAGCTTCGTTCGAGCCTCAACATTCCGCTCCGCCTCATTCTCTCCCTTCGCGGGCCGGCGAGCGATCTCGGGGCCGCCCTAGCGGCCGAAGGGGCGTACGATCTCGTCGCCGGAAACGGCACGATCGAGGCGTCCGTCTCCGCCGGGAACAAGATGAGGGTGATGAGCGTTCTCATGCATCGGGAATCGGAGATCCGCGATCTGACGATCCGGGAGCC
>CAKKSE010000012.1:17475-20606 GCA_919903025.1 Nitrospiria bacterium
TGGGTCCTGATCACGGCCGTGGGGTTCACGCTGTTTTCGATCCTGATCGCCTACTTCGGGACGGCGCCGATCGGCGTGGCTGGCTTCCAGGGATTCTCCCTCACTGTCCTGAGCCTCCTGTCCCTCGCGACGTACTTCATTCCACTCCTGGCCCTGGTCCTGGGGGGGGGCGTCATGGCGGATGAGCGCGACCGCGGGACGCTCGACCTTCTGCTCGCCTGCCCCGTCACGCCGGGCGAAATCGTCGCCGGGAAGTACCTGGGGCTGGCCTTGGCCCTCGTCGGCGCGACGGCGGGCGGATTCGGCGCGGCCGGCGCGGTTCTGGTGCTGAGGATGGGTTTCGCGGGGATCGGGTCGTACGTCCTCTTCACGGGAAACGCCGTTCTCCTGGGCCTCGTTTTCCTGGGGTTCGCGTTCCTCCTCTCGGTCTTCATCCGGGAGAGGTCGAAGGTGATGGCCGTCTCCGTTTTTCTCTGGCTCGTCCTGGCTCTTCTGTACGATCTTGGCTTGATCGGTCTCCTGATTCTTTCGGGCGGGAGAGTGCCGGAGGGCGTCTTCGCGGGTCTCCTCGCCGCGAACCCGATCGACCTTTTCCGGCTGATGGGATTCCTCGCCGTGGGCGAGACGAAGATGTTCGTGGGATTGGCCGCCGTCGATTTTCCCCCCGCTCTCACATGGCCGGTCCTCTTGGGTGTTTTCCTCGCGTGGATCGCCGCGCCGCTCGCGATCGCGGCGGCGGCCTTCCGGCGGCGTGCCCGAAAAGGATTCATGGCCTAACCGTAAAGGGGGGAATTGGAAATGAGAACGTGGATTGGTTTTCTGCTGGCCGGGATTCTACTTGTTCCCGCTCCGTCCCTGGCGGGGGAAAATGGTTCGGTGGAAGGGGTCTTCCGCCTGGCCGGGAAGGCGCCGGCCGAGGCGCCGGGCAGAATTCCGGAGCGCGGCGGGGAGTGCGCGGGGAAGGAGCTTCCGAGCGCCTACGAGATCTCCAAGGACGGGGGCATCGCGAACGTCGTGGTCTGGGTCGAAGGAGCCGCCGCGCCGCGCCTCTCCAAGCGGGACATCGTCATGTCGAACGATTCGTGCCGGGTCTCGCCCCGGGTCGCGGTCGGGCTCGTGGGGAGCGATTTCGTCTTCAAGACGGACGGCGCGCGGATGCACAACTTCCACCTTTACCTCCAGTGGAAGGAGCACGACAAGTTTTCGCAACGGCCGCTCAAGATGGGGGCCACCGTCTACAACGTCGCCTTCCCGAAAGGCGATCGCGAGGTCCGCAAGCCGATCAAACCGTTCCACACGACGAGGGAAGAGACCGGGATCATCAAGGCCAGGTGCAATCTCCACCCCTGGGAAGAGGCGACACTGCTGGTCTTCGATCACCCGTACGCCGCGGTGACGGACACGAACGGGAAGTTCTCCCTGCCGGACGTCCCGACGGGGAAGTACACGCTCAAGTGGTGGCACGAGGGGCTCGGTTCCGGACAAAAGGCGGTCGAGGTGAAGGGTGTCGTCAAAGAGCAGATCGAACTCAAGGCGATATAGCCTTAGCGTCTGGGCGGCATTCATTCTCCTGATCCTTTCGGCTTGGGCGGAAGCGGGGGTCCGTGCCCCTTCGTTCGAGGGAATCGGGTTCGACGGCCGGCCTGTTAAGTGGGAAGCGCTCAGGGGGAAGGCGATTCTCCTCGCCTTCTCCTACTCGAACTGCCAGGTCACTTGTCCGATTATCATGGGACGGTTTCTGGACATCGACGAGACCCTGAGCTCCCCGCAGGACCTTCTCTATGTGCAAATTTCCGTTGATCCGGAAGGGGATACGCAAGCGAATATAAGGAAGTACTTCAAGATCTATGCGATCGACCCGGAACAGGACAAAAGATGGCTGTTCCTGTACGCTTCGAGAGGCGTCCTTGAACCGGTTTGGAAGGCATACGGCATAACCATCGAGAAAAAGGTCTGGCCGGTCGGGTACGAGATGATCTTTACACCCAAGGTCGTTGCAATCGACCGAGGGGGGACGATCCGGAAGGAATGGGACGGTTTCGATTTTCCCGAGGAGGAGGCGGTCTCGATCTTGAAGAAGCTCTTGGAAGAAAAGCCGCGATGATCTCTCGCCGCCGCTTCATGTCCGCCGCCGTTCTGGGAATGGCCGCGGCCCAGGGATGGAGCCGGGATGGACTCATCCGGGGGGCGCTGGCCTCGTCGGAGGCGAACCCCATCGCGGACGACAGGGTGAGCGAGACGGTCCTTTCGATTCACTCGCGGACGACGCTCATCGAGCCTCCGCCCGGCGCGAAGGCCGTCCGCCTTTGGATTCCCGTTCCCCCGAACGGGCCCGGGCAGACGGTCAATGGCCTCTCCGTTACTTGCGCGCATCCGCACCGGATCGAGACGGAGCCGGTGTACGGGAACCAGATGGTCCACGTCGAGTCGCGGGACCAGAGGAAGGGCTTCGATGTCGATGTTCGATACGAAGCCTCCCTGCGGCGGCTGGGGCGGACGCCGGGGCCGGGGAACGCGGCGGATCTCGCGCCTCACCTCAAGCTCGCCGGACTGGAAGAAATGAGCCCCGCGATCGAGTCGTTCGGGAGGAAGGTCGTGGGAACCGAAAGGGACCCCGTTCGCGCGGCCCGTCTGCTGTACGATGCGCTCATCGATCTACTCACGTACGACAAGGCGATCCCCGGCTGCGGGATGGGGAACTCGGCCTGGACGTTCGACAACAAGAGGGGGCGGTGCGACGATTTCCACGCCTTGTATCGGACGCTTCTCATCAGCCGGGGAATCCCGACGCGCTGGGAGCAGGGGCTTGCCCTGCCGTATCCTTCGCAAATGAGCAAGTCGGGCGAGCTGGAGGGGGACTGCACGGGCGCGCACTGCTGGGTCTCCGTCCACGCGAACGGAGAGTGGATTCCCGTGGACGTGTCGGAAGCGTGGAAGAGACGGGACCTCCGGGACTTCTATTTCGGGAACCTCGTCGCCAACCATTTGCAGGTTTCGGTCGGGAGAGACCTCGTTCTCGCGCCGCCGCAGGGCGGCGACCCGCTGGGGAGCTTCCCGCTTCCGTACGGCGAGTCGGACGAGGGGATCCCGATGGTCTACGGAAAGACGTACCGGACGAAGGTGACATTCAA
>CAKKSE010000012.1:20706-36241 GCA_919903025.1 Nitrospiria bacterium
ACGATCATCTACTTCACGCACAACGCCTGCTGGTACTGCACGCAGGTCGCCGGCTTCTTCGTCCGGATGGAGGAGAAGCTCGGCGCCGGCTCCTTCCAGGTCGTCGGGATCAACGTGATGGCGAAGGACCAGCGCCTCGTCAAGGCTTACAAGCGGGAAGTGGGGTTCCCGTATCCGATGCTCGCGGGGAACACGTCGGAGCTTCTCAAGGCCTACCGCATCAATTACGTTCCGGTCCTTATCTTCGTCGGCCGCGACGGGATCGTGAAGAAGGTCGTCGGCCACTACATCATGGAGACGGAGCTCGAGGCCGTGATCTTGGAGATCGTGAAGGACGGCAAGCAATCAAGGATTCCCCTTCCCCCTTGAGGGGGGAAGGCCGGGATGGGGGTGGAAAGCGGCGATTTCGCGGAGTTGCCCCCCACCTTAATCCTCCCCCGCAAGGGGGGAGGAGATGGAAAGCAAAAAGACCGCACTCATTTCTGCCAAAAGCCTATGCAGCCGGAGAGGCTTCCAGGAGGCAGTTTATCGCCTCCGGCGCATCGAGGCTTCGGACTGCCGCATCCGGCGCGTGAGCTTCCAGCTCCTCCAGCGGATGCGGCCCTGACGCGACGGCCAGGACGCGCGCGCCGTGGGCCCGGGCGGCGGCGATGTCGTTCGGCGTGTCGCCCACGAGCCAGACATTGCGGACGTTCGGCCTCCGGCCGAACCGCCGGGCGGCCCGATCCACGGCGAAGGGAACCAGGTTCTTCCGCTCCTCGTCGTCGCTCCCGTAAGCCCCGAGCGAAAATCTCTCCCAGATCCCGAAGAACTCGAGCTTGACCCGCGCGCCGTTCTCGATGTTTCCAGTCAGGAGGCCGACGACGACGTCCGGCTGACGGGCGAGATCGTCCAGGACCTGTTCCACGCCCGGCAGGAGGCGGGGGCGTTCGGCCCGCGCGAGGGCCTCCGGGAGAAGGGACAGGTAGCGGTCGAGGATCCGGGACCGGAGGCCGTCCCTGCCGGGGAGGGCGTTCGCTTCCAGCCCCTCTCGGATGATCTGCGGGTCGGTTTTTCCCGCCATCCGGACGCCCGCGAAGCCGTTCGGGATTCCCGTGACGTCCTGGAAAGCCCGCGTCACGGCCAGCCGCCCCGCCCCGTCCGTCGAGACGAGCGTTCCGTCGATGTCGAATAGGACAAGCCTCATGCTTTTTCCCTATCGCCTCATTTGAAGATCAAATAATATATTTCCGACCCCCTGTGCTAGTTTAACCCGGAACCAGAGGGTCCGTCGACCCCTCGAAAGGAGTTTTCAATGCGCGCTCGCGACGTGATGATCACCGACTTCGACAAGATTTCTCCCGACGCCACTCTCTTCGACGCCGCCGCCATCATGCGGGAGAGCCGAAAGGGGATGGGAGAAGGGGGAGTCCCGGCTCTCGTCGTTCTGGACGGCGACCGGCTGGTCGGCATCGTTTCCCTCACCGACATGCTCAAGGCGATCCTGCCGCCCTACCTGCTCCAGGACACGCACCTGGCCCACGTTACATGGGACGGTCTTCTCGAGTCCCAGTGCAAGAGAGTCCAGGATAAGAAGGTTCGGGACATCATGACGCGGGACGTCGTCACGGTCAAGGAAGACGCCGTCCTCGCCGAAGCCGCCGAGCACTTTCTGAGCCGCCACATCCATTCGATCCCCGTTCTGCGGGGGACGAACGTGGTCGGGATTCTCTACCTCTACGATCTGGCCAAGCGCGTCTTTTCCTACTGCCAGGTGGGGGCCTCATGAACGATCTCTACGTCGGGACGGCGATCTTCCTCATCTCCTACGCGGTCATCGTTACGGAGAAGGTCCACAAGACGGTCGTCGCCCTCGTGGGCGCCTCTCTCATGCTCCTCCTCAAGATCCTGACGCAGGACGAGGCGTTCCACAGCGAAACGTACGGGATCGACTACAACGTCATTTTCCTCCTCATCGGGATGATGATCATCATCAACGTGATGAAGGAGACGGGCATCTTCCAGTGGATGGCGATCAAATCGGCCAAGGTCGCCAGGGGGGAGCCGTTCCGCCTGATGATCATCCTCTCCGTCGTGACGGCCGTGACATCGGCCTTCCTCGACAACGTCACGACGGTCCTCCTCGTGGCCCCCGTGACCCTCCTGATCTGCGAGGCGCTCGAAGTCGACGTCATTCCCTTTCTGATCACAGAGGCGATCGCCTCGAACATCGGCGGGACGGCGACGCTCATCGGCGATCCGCCGAACATCATGATCGCCTCCAAGGCGGACCTCACGTTCATGGACTTCATCTATCACCTGACGCCAGTCGTCATCGTGATCCTGATCGCCTACCTCGTGACGCTCAAGTTCATCTTCGGCCGCAGTCTCCGCGTGAGCGACTCCCACAAGGAGCGCGTCATGGCGATGGACGAGTCGACGGCGATCACCGACCGGCCGCTCATGGTCAAGTCGCTCTGTGTCATGGGGTTCGTTGTCCTGGGGTTTGTTTTTCACCACCAGCTTCACTTTCAGCCGGCGACCATAGCGCTCGCCGGCGCGGCCCTTCTCCTTCTCCTCTCCCGCGCCGAGCCGCACAAGATCCTCGAGGCGGTGGAGTGGCCGACGCTCTTCTTCTTCATCGGCCTCTTCATCATCATCGGCGGCGTGGTCAAGGTCGGGCTCATCAAGATCATGGCGGAGTGGGTCCTCTCCGTCACGCAGGGGAACCTCTTCGCCACGTCGATGATCATCCTCTGGTTCTCGGCCTTCGCGTCGGCGATCGTGGACAACATTCCGTACGTGGCGACGATGAACCCGCTCGTGATCGAGATGGCGAAGGGGATCTGGCCGAACCTCTCGGGAACGGCGCTCCTCCACAATCCCGATCTCATGCCGGTCTGGTGGTCGCTCGCGCTGGGGGCCTGCCTGGGCGGGAATGGGAGTCTGATCGGGGCCTCGGCCAACGTCGTCGTGGCGGGGATCGCGGAGAAGGGGGGGAGGAAGATCACGTTCATGCGGTTCACCAAGTACGGGATGCCGCTGATGATCGAGTCGGTCCTGATTTCGACGGTCTACATCTGGCTGAGGTACTATGCCTTTTGAGGAGGCAGGGGTAGGGATTAGGGATTATGGGGTAAGGATTAGGGATTAGGGATTATGGATTATTGAACACGGGAGTCAGGCACGTGATATCGGGCTTCAGCGAATCTTGACTTACCCCCCTAATCCCTAATCCCTAATCCCTACCCAATCTGACGCAGGAAGTCCTCGACCAGCCTCCGCTGATCGCCGTCGTCCACCTTCTTTCGCAGGATCTGCTCGGTGGCCGCGAGGGCGAGGCTCGCGGCGTGGCCGCGGACTTCGCGGATCGCGCGCGCCGTCTCCCGCTCGATCTCCTCCTTCGCGTCGGACAGGATTTTCTCGGCGCGGGCCCGCGTCTCACGCTCGTTCGTCTCGAGCAGGCGCTGGGCCTGGAGACGGGCTCCGTCGAGGATTTCCTGGCTCTCCTTCCGGATTGCGGCCAGCTTCTCCTCGTACTCCTTGATGAGGTTCTCGCCTTCGACCTTGAGGCGCTGGGCCTCGTTGATCGTCTGCCGGATCGACTGCTCCCGCTCGTCGAGGGCCTTGAGGACGGGCGGGAGGGCGTACTTGGCGAGGAGATAGAGAAGGATCGCGAAAGAGACGACCGACCAGAAGACGCTCGATGCGAGAAAATGGACGTCGAATTGGGGCACGGGGGCGCGGTCCTAACGAGAGCCCATGATGATGAACGCGACGACCAGGCCGTAGAGGGCGGTTGTCTCGACGAGGGCGAACCCGATCCAGACGTACTTCCCGAGCTTCCCCTCGGCGGCCGGCTGGCGCGCCACGGACTCGATCATCTTGCTGAAGATCAGGCCGATCCCGATGCCCGCCCCCGCAAATCCCAGGGCGGCGAGTCCCATTCCGATGAACGCTGCGGCTCCGGCATCCACGTTTCGTCCTCCTTCGGTTAGTGTAGGTGGACCGCGTCGCCGATGTACACGGTCGTGAGAATGGTGAAGATATAAGCCTGAATGAAGGCGACGGCGAATTCGAGCAGGTAGATCGCCACGGTAAACCCGAACGGGAGCCATCCAAGAACGATCCCGAGCGAGACGGTCAGGCTGAACAGGACGGCGAGGATCGTGTGCCCGGCCGTCATGTTCGCGAAGAGTCGAAGGGCGAGCGACAGGGGACGCGCCAGGTGGCTGATGACCTCGATCGGGACCATGAGCGGGACGAGCCAGGACGGCGTGCCCGTCGGGGCGAATATCTTGAAATAGTGCAAACCGTGGTACTTGAGCCCGACGCCCACGCTGACGAGATAGGCCGTGACGGCCAAGGCGCCGGTGACGAAGATCTGGCTCGTGGCCGTGAAGGTGCCGGGGATCAGGCCGAGAAGGTTGCAGAAGAGGACGAAGAAAAAGAGGGCGGCCAGGATGGGAAGGAACCTGGGTCCCTTCTTTCCGATCAGCTCAACCGTCATGTCACGGAGGAAGACGACGGCCATCTCGACAAGCGACTGGCGCCGCCCGGGGACGAGCTTGAGGCGGGCGGCGGGGAAGAAAAGGACGGCGAAGGCCGCGGCGACGGCCAGCCACATCATCACGACGCCCTGGGTAATGGAAAGGTCCAGTCCGCCGATCTGGATCGGGACAAGCGTGTGAAGCTCGAAGTGGTGAAGAGGATTTTCCATCGATTCTCAACGGTTAGTTTTCGTCGTCCGGCACTGAGTCTCCGCCGGACATCCGGCTCGCTTCCCTGTAGGCGGCGAGGACGCCCGCGGCCGTTCCGAGGACAAGCCCGGCGGCCAACAGCCACGGGCGGGTGCCGAACAGCCGATCCCCGAGATACCCGAGCCCTCCGCCGACAACCGTCGCCGCGACGAATTCAGAACCGATCCGCGCGGCCAGGGACAGCCCTTTTCGAAACTCGTCTTGGGGCATGGCGGGAGAAGAGACTCGGGCGAATTAAACAGGTTGCGAAGAATCGTGTCAAGGCCAAATCCCTTTACAGCGCGTTTTCGCGCTGTCATAATCCGCCGTCCGAGTGGTCATAACCATAACTTATAGCGCTGTCTCCAGCGTGTTTGCCTCAGCGAGAAGGAGATTTCCCGCGTGACCGTCCGCGTTCGTTTCGCCCCCAGCCCGACCGGCGCCCTTCACATCGGAGGGGCGCGGACGGCGCTCTTCAACTGGCTGTTCGCCCGGCATCACGGGGGGACATACATCCTCCGGATCGAGGACACGGACCGGGAGCGCTCGACGGAGGATTCGATCCGGGAGATCCATGACGGTCTCGCCTGGCTGGGCCTCGACTGGGACGAGGGGCCGTTCCGTCAGACTGAGCGGATGGACCTCTACCGTGCCCGCGTTCAGGAACTCCTGGATCGCGGCCTCGCGTACCGGTGCTGGTGCACGGCGGAGGAGCTGGAGGCGCGGCGGAAGGAAGCGACGGCGGCGGGAAAGACGCCTCGGTACGACGGGCGGTGCCGGGGTCTCGCCGATCCGCCGGCGGACAGATCCTTCGCCGTCCGCTTCGCCGCGCCGCGGGAGGGGGAGACGGTCGTCGAGGATCTCGTCAAGGGGCGCGTCGTCTTCGACAACCGCCAGCTCGACGACCTCATCGTCCTCCGCTCCGACGGGACGCCGACGTACAACTTCTGCGTCGTCGTGGACGACGTGGACATGAAGATCACGCACGTCATCCGGGGCGACGACCATCTCAACAACACGCCCCGCCAAGCGGGGTTGTACCGGGCCTTCGGTTTCGATCTGCCCAAGTTCGCCCACGTGCCGATGATCCTGGGGGCGGACAAGGCGCGCCTCTCCAAGCGGCACGGCGCCACGTCCGTTACAGCCTACCGCGAGCAGGGATACCTCCCGGAGGCGCTCGTCAACTATCTTGCCCGTCTCGGGTGGTCGTCGGGAGACCAGGAGATCTTCTCCCGCGGGGAACTGATCGAGAAGTTCGATCTGGCCCATGTGGGGACGGCGCCAGCCGTGTTCAACCCGGAGAAGCTGGTCTGGCTGAACGCGCACTACATCAAAGAGGCGGAGAGGGGACGGCTGGGAGATCTCCTCTCCGCGTTTCTTCCGCCGCGCGAAACGTGGCCGGCGGACGCGCCCGATCCCGCGGCCGCGGCGCAGGCCCACAAGGAGCGCTCCCGCACGCTGGTCGAGATGGCCGAGTCGGCCCAGTGCTACTACGCGGGGGAAGTCAAAGTGGACGATGCGGCCGCCGCGAAACACCTGACGCCGCAGGCGGCGGGCCTCTTGAAGGAACTCGCGGACCGGATCGAGAAGATGAGCGAGTTCACGGCGCCCGCCCTCGAAACTCTCTTCAACGCCCTGGCCTCCGAGAAGGGCGTCAAGATGGGCGCCCTCGCCCAGCCGTCCCGCGTGGCGCTCACGGGCAAAGCCGTGAGCCCGGGGATCTTCGACGTCTTCCTCCTCGTCGGCCGCCGGCGGGCGGTCTCCCGGCTCCGCGCCGCGGCGGCCCGGGCGGCGGGTTGACAAGCGGACGCGGTTTCCCGTTGACAACCGTGCTCCTGAACGGATAATTTCCCCGCACTTCCACCTATTGGGGGGTCGTCCAGCGGCAGGACAGCAGGCTCTGAACCTGCTTACCGAGGTTCGAATCCTCGCCCCCCAGCCAGTTTCTCTCCCAGATATTCTCCAAGTCTCGGGGCGGGTTCCCGTCATTGCAGGCAACCGGCGGACCGGTCGGTTTCTCTTGCTTGCAGGCGCGGCGCGGAAGTGTTATCTTACTTCCGGGCTTACCTGGAGGGGCCGGCGCATGGAAACTATCAGGCTGTCGAGCAAGGGGCAGATCGTCATTCCGAAGGAGGTCCGCGACCGGTTTCACTGGGAGGCCGGGACGGAGCTGATCGTCGAGAGGCGGGCGGAGGGAATCGTCCTGAGGTCTAGGGCCGAAGGCGGGGTGACGCGCGTCCGTGACGGCCTCGGAATGCTCGCGAGGAAAGCCCGGCGGGGGCTCACGCAGGAGGCGATGGACTCGGGCGTCATTCGCATCGTCCGGAAACGGGACCGGGAATCGCGAAAGTGATCTCCTTGGATACGAACGTGCTGGCCCGCTACCTCATCGGTGACTCGCTCGGGCAGGCGAAGGCGGCGGCAAGGCTATTGGAGCAAGGGGGGAGCTTCTACGTTCCAGTGACCGTCACGCTGGAGCTTGCGTGGGTGCTCCAGTCCGTCGGCTGTTCGAGAGATGAGGTCTTGAGCGGCCTGCGTCATCTGATCGGTCTTCCAAACGTCGCATTCCAGCACCGAGGCGGCGTGGCGCGGGCGATGGAGTGGTACAAGCAGGGGATGGACTTCGGGGACGCGCTGCACCTGGCTCTCAGTCCGGATGCGGAGTCCGTCATGACGTTCGACGAACGGTTCGTCCGAAGGGCCGGTCAGATCGCTGCTTTTCCGCCGGTTTCCTCCATTCGCGTCTGAACCGTTGATTTCCGGCGGATGGTGCGGTAAGGTTGGAAGCGTTTCCCACCCTCCGGCCTTAGGTGACAAGCCATGGTGCCATCCCCTCGCGCCTGGTTTCACGGTCCTGCCCGTTTCCCCGCCCTCGCGATCGGGGCGGGATTCCTCGCCGCTGTCCTGCCGATCGGCCTCCTCGCCTGGTTTTCCCTGACCGCCGCCGAGACGCCCCTCCGCGGGGAGATCGAGGCCCACAGCCTGAGCGAGGCTCGCGGAATCGCTGTCTCCCTGGAAAGCATGTTTCAAGAGCACGCAATCCTCCTCCAGAGCAACGCGGTGAGGCCGCGTTTCCTCCAGGCGATCAAAGGCGGGGACCGGGCGGAAGTTCATCGCCGTCTTGAGGCCATCTCGGCCCTTGACCCGCACATCGAAGGTCTTTTCCTGGCCACAGCCGAAGGAAAACTCTGGGCGAACCACCCGGAGACGCCGGAGGCATGGGGACGCGATGTCTCGGACCTTCCGGCGTTCAAGGGTGTGATCGAGAAGGGTGGTCCGCACGTCAGCGAGGTCCACGAGCGCCGCGTCGGCGCGCCGGACTTCGTCTGGGCCGTCGCCGTTCCCGTCCGGGACGACGGCCGCATCCTGAGCGTTCTTGGGATGCTCGGTACGGTGGAGGGTCTCGGCGCCATGCTCGAAAGTCTCAGGCCCGGGACGGCGCATCTGTACATCGTCGACCAGAAGGGGCGGATCGCCTATCACTCCGGGAAACCTGCCGTCGGGCTGGCGGTGGACGTCTCGTCCGTCAGTCCTGTCCGGGAGGTCTTGGCTGGACGGGAGGGGGTCATCGAGCACGAGAACCCTCTGGAGAAAGACGACCCGCGAAGAATCTCGGCGTTCGCCCCCGTCCGCGGTTTCGGCTGGGGCGTCGTCGTGGAAACGCCCGTGGAGAAGGCATTCGCGCCGATCCGCAGGCTGAGGCTGTTGGTCACCGTCGTCTCCATCATCCTGGCCGCCCTGTTGGGCGGAGGGTCGGCGCTCGCCGCGCGGTCGTACGTCCGGCGCTGGATTCTCTTCGACGCGGCCCGCGGAAAGGCGGCCGAGCTGGAGGAGATCGTCTTAGCCCGGGCATCCAGGCTCAAGACCATGAGCGCGATGTCCCAGGCCCTGCTCGCGTGCCGGACGGTCGAATGCGCGGCCGATCTCGTGTGCCGAGTCGTCGCGAACGAGATCGGGTTCCGGATGGCATGGGTCGGCCTTGCGGACGAGACGACATTCGATGTCCGCCCCGTGGCCGAGTGCGGCTATGAGGAAGGATACCTCGCCTCGGTCAAGGTTCGGTGGGACGAGACGCCCGAAGGAATGGGCCCGACAGGGACGGCCGTCCGGACGGGACAGCCCGTGATCTGGAGCCGTATCCTGGACGATCCTCGATACGCTGCCTGGCGGGAGGCGGCGAGGTTGCGGGGGTATCGGTCCAGCGGGCGTTTCCTCTCCTCGTCGAAGATAAGGCGATAGGGGCGCTCTCCGTCTACTGGGCGGGGGACGATTTCCCGGAAGACGAGACCGCCATCCTTCAGAGGATCGCAAGCGACGCGGCGCAGGCGATCCACCGCATCCTCCTGTGGGAGAGGGTCGCGCGCGGGAAAGACGAGTGGGAAAAGACGTTCGACGCGATCCACGATCCGATCTTCATCCACGACATGCAGTACAAGATTCTCCTCGCCAACCGGGCTTACCAGGAGGTGTCCGGAAGACCGTTTCACGATATCATCGGGATGCCGTACTACGAGGTTTTTCCCCGGCGCGAAGGACCGCTGGCGTGCTGTCTCGCGGCAAGGGAATCGCAGGAGGAGGAGGAGGAGGAGGAGGAGGAGATTTCGGGCCGCGTCTACAGGTTCCATTCGTATCCCATCTTCGACGCGGAGCGCCGGCTGGCGAGCGCCATCCACCTGATCGAGGACGTGACGGCCGAGAAAGCGTCAGCGGAGGCCCTCCGGGAGAGCGAGGAGAAGTTCCGGGGGATCGCCGCGGCGGCGAGCGACGCCATCATCCTGCTGGATGACCGGGGGCGGGTCGTCTTCTGGAACGACTCAGCCGGGCGGATCTTTGGATACAGCGAGGACGAGGCGATGGGGAAGGATGGCCACCTCCTGGTCGCCCCGGCTCGCTATCAGGAAGCCTTTCGGGCGGGGTACGCGGCGTTCTCAGCGACGGGGACGGGTCCGGTTGTGGGAAAGACGCTGGAGCTCGATGGCGTGCGGAAGGACGGGACGGAGTTCCCCGTCGAGCTTTCCGTCTCGGCCGTCCGCCTTGAAGGGCGGTGGCACGCCGTCGGCGTCCTCCGCGACATCACCGAGCGCAGGCTGATCATGGAACGACTCCGCCGCGAGATGGAAATCTCCTCGGGTTTGGTGGAGGCCTCCGGGACGATGAGCCGGGCGCTCGACCGCGACCGGCTCCTTTCGGCCGTTCCACCGCTGGCCGCGAAGCTCGTGGGAAGCGAGAGGTGCTCGATTTATCTCTGGGACCGGATGATCGAGGCGTTCGTCGTCGCGGGCTTGCACGGCTTCCCCGCTGAGCTTGTCCCCGCCGTCCGGGCGGCTCCCATCCGGCCCAAGGAGCTTCCGATCATAGGGGAAGCGAAAGCCCGGCGGGGACCCGTGCCCGTTGACGATGCAACGGCTTCGCCCCTCTTCCCCCCCGGCTTCGCGGCGCGGTTCCATCTGGGCGCCGTCCTGGCCGCGCCAGTCATGCGGGAAGGGGATCTGGTCGGGGGGATCATGTTCATTCACTCGGCTCACCATGCCTTCACGGAACGGGAAATCGACCTCGCCCGCGGAATCGCCGACCAGCTCGCCCTCGCTCTCGCCAACGCCGACCTCTACCGCGAGACCCAGGAGAAGGCGATGACACTTGCCCACCGGATGGAGACGATCCAGGTGATGCACGAGATCGACCGGGGGATCCTCTCGTCGGTGAAGGGGGAGGAGATACTGAGGACGGCCGTCCAACTGATCGGGCGGGTGGTTCCGTGCGACCGGGTGACGGTGACGCTGGTCGATCGCGAGGCGCAAGCGTTCAAGGTCGTCGAGGGGTGGGGACTCGATTGGGCGGGAAAAGGGTTGACGGTCCCCTTCGACCAGACGGACGCGGCCGAGGTGGTCCGGACGCGGCGGGCGGTCTCCCGGCCCGATCTCTCGCTCGAATACGCGCTCCGTCCCTTGGACAGAAGAATCCTGGAGGACGGGTTCCGGTCGGACATTCGTCTGCCGATCGTCGTTCACGACGAGGTGGGCGCGGTGCTCAGTCTCGGGAGCCGGCGGGTGGGTGCCTTTACGCCGGACGACCTCGCCACGGCCGAGCGCGTGGCGGCCCAGATCGGCGTCGCACTCGAGAACGCCCGGCTCGTCGAGGATATGGAGGAACTCTTCATCGGCACGGTCAAGACGCTCTCGGCGGCGATCGACGCCAAGTCGCCCTGGACGAAGGGGCACTCTGAGCGGGTGACGGAGTACGCCCTCTGGATCGGAGGAGCGATCGGCCTCAATGAGAGGGAGATGAAGGCCCTCTCTCTCGCGGGACTCCTGCACGACATCGGCAAGATCGGGACGTACGAGTCGTTGCTGGACAAGCCGGAGCGGCTGACGCCGGAGGAGTACGAGATCGTGAAGGCCCATCCGGCGAAAGGGGCCGAGATCCTCGCGCCGATCAAACAGCTCAAGGAGGTGGTCCCGGGCGTCAGAAGCCATCACGAGAGATGGGACGGGACGGGATATCCGGACGGGCTCGCGGGCGAGGCGATTCCCTTGTTCGGGCGGATCCTGGCAGTGGCGGACACTTACGATTCGATCACGGCCGACCGGCCGTATCGGAAGTCTCCGGGCCGCGCGTGGGCCATCGGGGAGATCCGCCGCTGCGCCGGCACGCAGTTCGATCCGAAGATCGCGGATACGTTCGTTGGGCTGATCGAGAGGGGCGACCCTGGAGGCGCGGCGCAGGCTTCAGGCCGATGACTTTCTATCGGATCTTTCGCAGGATTTTCTCGCTGTCTTTCTTGTGTGTGATCTCAAGCATGACGACGATGCCGCTGACCTTTGCCGGACCGCTTGAAGGGCGGTCGGCGGCTGGTTGAATTCGATAGTAGGCCCGGAAGTCGCCGCTTCGCAGACGATACAGGGGCGGGTGGAACCCGGTCATTCTCTTGATCCTGGTTTTTCCGAGAGGGAAAGGGGACGTCTCGAGATATGCCTTGATATCCCGCGCAAGCCGGAGGGCCGTGTCGACTTCCAGTTCTTCCATCTTTCGTTGGGCGGAAGGGCTGAAGGCGACCTCAAACTTGCCTGCGTCCACGCTTTTTTTCCAGTTTCTTGATCAGGTCATCCGCCGTGATTCCCCCTTGAGCCGCGTATTCGGCCGCGGCCTCCTCCACGCGCATTCGGAAGGCCGGATCGTTCTCGATCAGGTAATCTGCCAGATCGTCTTCCGTGACGTAGTGGAGGATGGCGGTCGGCTTTCCGTAAGCCGTGATGACGATGTCTTCCTTTCTGGACGCTTCGATGAGATCCATCGTTCGGTGCTTGAGTTCCTTGATGCCCGCGAAACGCATATATCGAACCTCCCCAGCTAATGGTGATACAATAGTGTAACCAGCCCTGCGCACGAATGTCAAGCAATAGCCAGGGGATGGAGACGCCCGAAGGGGCTGGCTCCATTGGCCAAGGAAATCGGATTTGACAAGGTTTGGAAGATAGTTTATTAGTAGATCATGATGAAGGTCAACATCCACGAAGCCAAGGCGCATCTCTCCGAGTATCTAAGCCGCTTGCAGGAAGGGGAGACGGTCGTGATCTGCAAGAGGAACAGCCCCGTGGCCGAGATTCGCGCGATTCCAGGGAGGCCGAAGGGCGCGAGGCCGATCGGCCTCGCGAAGGGGACGTTCAAGGTTCCCAAGAGCTTCTTCGAACCTCTTCCCAGGGATCTTGCCGCCTTGTTCGAGGGCAAGGGAGATTGAATCTCCTCCTCGACACGTGCACGTTCCTGTGGATCGTATCGGACAGCCGCGAGCTCTCTAAGCGATGCCGCGAGATGTTCTCGACGCCTGAGAACGACGTCTTCTTGAGTCCGGTGTCCGCGTGGGAGATCGTCGTCAAGCACGCCCTGGGACGCCTGCCGCTTCCCGAGCCGCCGAGCGAGTTCATTCCGAAGCATCGAAAGGCCCACGGGATCCAGCCGCTTGACCTCGGCGAGGAAGCGGTCATGCAGTTGTCCCGCCTTCCGGAATATCACAAGGATCCCTTTGACCGCATGCTCGTGTGCCAGGCGATCGCTCACGGGATGGCCATCCTCACCCCCGACGGGCACATCACGCAATACCCCGTTCGAACGGTTTGGTGAATCCCGACGCCACAATCGGTTGACAGCACGGGGTTCGATCGTCTACCTTACGCCCCGCGGTCCCATCGTCTAGCGGCCTAGGACGCTGGCCTCTCACGCCGGAAACACGGGTTCGATCCCCGTTGGGACTACCAAATTCCCCTTGTACTTCCAATCGGTTATGGCTTGCCTGCCTTCTCTTCCCCTCGCTTTCTTTGCGTGGACAATGCCGCCGGGAAGGCCATAAGGGCCGGAAGGAGCGTGAGCGAGGCGGCGGCCATGGCTGAGACGCCGATCACGGCGACGATCCCCATCGAGTGGATTGCGGCGAAGTCCGTGATGACGAGCGACCCGAAGCCGACGGCCGTCGTCAGGGCGGCCGTGGCCACCGCGCCGGCGACGGACGCCGCTCCCGGTCCCGCGCCGCCCTCCTCCCGGACTCCCTGCACGACGAAGATTCCGTAATCGACCCCGATCCCCAAGAGCATGGGCAGAAGCCCGATGTTGACGTAGTTGAGCGGAAGCCCGAAGGCCGCGAGGCATCCGGCGAGGAGGGCGGAGCCGGCGGCGAGGGGGAGCAGGGCGGCGAACGTATCGGGCGCGCGGCGGAACCGGATGAAGACGAGTCCGGCGACGAGAGCGAAGGAGAGAGCCGACGCGGCCGCGACCTCCCGGACGACCTGGGACTTGAGCCGGGAGAGAACGAGATGGATGCCCGTGACGCTTACGCCCCCGGACGCTTCGACCAGCCTGCCGACGTTCTCCAGCCGATCCGCCGTCCACTCCCCGTCCCGTGGATACACATAGAGGGCCGCTTTGAGGCCGTCGGGGGATTTGAAGTGCCTGATGGGCCCGGAGGAACCGATTTCGGCCGGCGTGAGAAGGGCGGAGATTTCGCCGAATCTGCCGACCGTCTCCACGTACCGGTCGAACGATTCCTGCCAGGCGATCCCTTCCTTGTCGGCGGCGGCGGCAAGCCATGACCTGAGGCGCGCGGCGTCCGGGAGCCGGCCGTTTGCGCGAAGATTCCCCAGACGCGCGAGGGCGGCGCGCTGATCGTCGGGCATGGGAAAGAACGACGAGAGGGACCGGGCGGAATGGAGCGTCCCGTCCGCGGCGAGGCTTCGGACGGCCGTCTCGACGCGCCCGAGCCGGAGAAGAAGGGTCATGGCGTCCGGCGCCTCGACGACGACCATGAGCGGGTTCTTTCGGTGGCCGAATATCTTCGCCACCTCCCGCTCCGTCGCGAGGGCGGGGGAATCGACGAGGCCCATCGACTCTGGCGACGCATCGAACCGGAGGGACGGAACTGCGGCGCCGGCGAAGAAAATGATCGTCAGCCAGGCGGCGAGGACGGTCTTCGGCCGGCGGGCCGAGCCGAGGGCGATCCGCGTAGCGCCCGGAAGGGAGGGGATGCGGCGAGGGGCGCCCCGGGCGGCGCGCCGGAGGAGAATGACGGGGGCGACGGTGAAGGCCGCGCCGGCGCAGGCGGCGATTCCGAGGGCGGCGGCGACGCCCAGCTCGTGGAGGCCGACGAACGACGTGACGAGGATCGAGAGGAACGCGGCTGACGTCGTGGCGGCCCCGGCGAGGATGCTGGCGCCGGTCGATGAGAGCGTCCTTTCCATGGCGCGGAGAGGATCGGTCGAGGCTGAGTGCTCCCGCCAGAAGCGGTGGGAGAGGTGGATCAGGTAGTCGATGCCCAGGCCGATGATGATCGCCGCGACAAAGAAAGTGAAGAGGTTGAGCCGTCCGTAGGCGAGGGCGATCAGCCCGTACGTCCAGGCCACGCCCGCGCCGAGCGTCGCGCCGAAGGCGGCGATCAGCCACGCGCCGTCCCGGAAGAGGAGACGGAAGAGGAGAAATACGAGGGCGAAGGAGGAGAGGGCGGAGAGGGCCAAGCCGCCCCGGGCTGACTCCTGGATCTCGTGCTGAACGACCGGAAGACCGGTGTACCGGAACTTGAGGGGGACGGGAGTGTTCCATCGCGAGAGCGTCTCGGCGCGCGCCTTCTCGACGATGGAGACGGGGCCGTCGCCGGTCTTGAGGAGGACTGGCTTGTCGGCGGTCCGGGCGAGGCGGACGAAGAAGATCAGCTTTGTCCGGTCGGGGCTCACGATGACGCCTCCGGAAGCGGCGCCGGCGGGCGAGTCCCCGCGCATCGACTTGTGAGCGAGGAAGATCTGGCGGAGACCAAGAGGGTCGCGGAAGATGACCTCTTCGAGCCCCGCGCCGGCCGGCGAGTCGAGAGCGGCGCGGTTTTCGGCCATCTGGCCGAACGCGCCTTTGCGCGAGAGGCGGTCCGCGAGCGCATCGACGCCCTCGGGCGTCAGGTAGAGCGGGAGCTTCTCCCACTTGAAGAGGCGGGCGGCCTGCCGGGCGGGGTTCAGCTCCACGTCGGTCACGCGAGGGTCGCGGGCGGCTGTCTCGGCGACGGCCTCCACGAAGGGGACGTGAGGGTCGATCGGGCGGCCGTCTTCCGTTTCGACGAGAACGGCGATTTCGTCGGCGAAGGCGAAGGTGCGAAGGGAGTCGCGGAACAGCCGGACCTGGGGGTCGTTGGCGGGGAAGGCGTCGATGACGTCGCCGGAGAGTCCCATGCGGGCGAGCAGAACGAAGCCGAGAACGGTCGTGAGGGCGGCGAAAAGGAGGACGAGGCCGCCGCGGCGGGCGAGCAGGCCGACCCCTCGCCCGGCGACGCCGGCCGGCCGCTCGGGCGG
>CAKKSE010000013.1:0-7537 GCA_919903025.1 Nitrospiria bacterium
GCAGGTGGCTGTTAACCACCCTGTCGGGGGTTCGAATCCCTCCCCGGGAGCCAGAATTCCATCCGCCGATTTCGGCGTTTCTGTCGGTTCCACGCCGCCTTGCGCCCGCTGTTATTGATCTTTGCCAAAGTAATGGAGATACATGTCGGTCACAAGTCAAGAAGACCGGTATGGTCGTCATTCCGGGCTTGACCCGGAATCCAGGGGTTTTCTTGGGATTTCCCGGGTTCCCGCTTCCGCGGGAATGACAAACATTGCTCGCGGTTTTTCCATTAATGCAATTCTCAATAACGCATCCCTCAGCGTCATTCCAGTCCCAACACCCCGACAGAGCCGCCGGTAGGTATTGATCGATAGCCGGGTTGAAGCGGCCGGGGGCTATTCCGTCGATTCCGGCAGGTCGAGGAGGAATCGCCATGCCGGAACCACCTCGATGGTTCCACCGCCGGCCCCGATCCGCTCATTCTCATTTCGGGTCACGATGGTTCCGGTTTTCAGGCCGAGTTCCGCCATCGCTTCGCTCAAAGCCGTCGTCTCCCGTTTCCGCGTCTGCGGTTCCGCCAGGGACTCGCACACCTGGACCAGCATCCTCGCGCGGCCGCGCATCGGCCTGCCTGTCGCGACGATTGCGGCGCAGGCAGGGACGACGAAGTCGACCTCCCGGCCGGTTTTCGTCTTATAGTAATAGATCTCCGGGTGAAGACGCCGAAGCGCCGTGAACACGAGATTCTCCAGGAGATGACCGGAGTTGACCAGAATCCCCGACGACACCGAAGCGACCAGGGCGTGATCGATGCAGTAGACCTTTTTCGGATTGGTGTTGCTTCGCGCGAGTGACGGGTCGAATATCCGCACGGTGAACAGGAAATAGGCGTCCTCGAACCACTCCAGGTAATCCGATACCGCGGACTTGGGCGCCTTGTGGCCCAGCGATTTGAGATACCCTGTGAGGCTGTTGACGGAATAGAGAGAGGCCGTGTTGTCCACCAGCCAGTGCGCCAGATCGGTCACCGCCTTCGGGTGCGAAACGTCGTGGCGCTCGACCAGGTCCCGAAACAAGATGGTGTGAAAGTATTCCTGATGGCTCTTGATCCGCAGGTTCCGGCCAAGGCCGGCGACCTCGGGGAAACCGCCGGTCTCCCAATATTCCTCGAAGGCCTTCTGGACGAGGAGCCGCTTCTTCGTCGACAGCGCGCCTCCGCTCTCGATTCCTTTGTAGTCCAGGAATTCCTGGAACGAGAACGGAAACATCTCCCATGACAGCGCCCGCCCGCGCATCTGCGTGGCGATCTCCTTCGAGAGCATCCTGGCCGAAGAGCCCGTGAGATAGACCTCGCATTTTTCCGTGCGCATTAAGCGGTCGACAAAGGGCTCCCAACCAGGGGCCGCCTGAATCTCGTCGAAGAAGCAGTAGACTGTCTCGGTGTTTTTCTTCTCCGGGTAGATGGAGTAGTAGGCCTCGGCGATCAGGCCGAGATTGTCCTGCCGCAGGTTATGGAGGCGGTCATCGAAAAAGTTCAGGTACAGGATGTTCTGCCGCAGGACCCCGCCGTCCAGCAGGCGCTGGATAACCTGGAACATGTAGGTCGACTTGCCGCTCCGGCGCACCCCGATGCAGACGGCGGCCTTGCCGTGAACCGCCTCGATTCGCAAGCGCCGGGGCACCCCGGTTTCCAGCCCGGTTTCCTGGAAGTCCAGGATGATGGCTTTGATCGTCTCTATCATCGGGTCACTCCTGGTCTTGATAATTACCGGTCTCCATCTAATCAGGTAATAAATATTACCGGATCTACCTATAAGTGTCAAGAAGAATTCCCGGATTTAGCGTGAACGTCCCAGACCGCCCAGGCTTGCCCGTTGACATTCCATTGAGCAGTCTGACATCGGAATAGTACCGAAGGTGGCGCGGCGAGTTGGGAAAACGACGCTCAGGTCCGCGGTTTCTTCCCGTGAACGATCTGGAAGCGGCCGCGGAAGGGGTGCAGGTCGGCAAGACCGAAGTCCTCCCGGCGGGCGAGCTTCTCCATGAACGGGACGAACCAGGCCGTGGCATCGCGGAATTCGTCCGCGTTGCGTTCCGCCTTCCAGGCCTTCAGGGCCTCCCCGGCGGGGAGAGGGTAGGCCCCGTCGTGATCGCCTCCATAGTGGACGGGCCGGTCGACGTTGTTCGGGTTGAAGCCAAGCCCCCGCGCCTTGGTGAGGGTCATCGCATAGTAAGCGATGTTCATTCTCCGCGCGTCGCGCAGATAACGCGGCCCTGACTCCGGCGCGAGCCGTTCAATCATCTCCGCGAGATCCGGGAGACCGATCGCGCGGGCGAGATCCGGCGGAGTCCGGCCTTCCTTGTCCCTCAGGTCGATCAGGCATCCCGCGCCGACCAGCTCCCTTGCCGCGGCTTCCGAGGCCGGCGATGGACCGATCGCGACATGGAGGGCGGAATTCCCCTCGGCATCCTGGAGGTTCACCTCGGCTCCGCGCGCGATCAGGTCACGGGCGATCGAGGCCTCTTCGGCCAGGGCGGCGCTCATCAAGGCGGTCCAGCGGGAGGCGGTCGTCGCGTTCGCGTCGGCTCCGCGAGCCAGGAGTTCCCGGACCATCCCCGCATGGCCGTTCTGGGCCGCGAGCATCAGCGGCGTCATGCAACGGTCGTACGCGCATCCGGGATGGAAGACGCCCCGATCCAGCAGAGTCCGGAGGAGTTCGACGTCGTCGCTCGGCCCCCGGGTCAGCGCGCGAAGGCACCCGAGGAGTTCCTCGTAGTTCAGCCGGCGGTCGGGATCGGAGAGGAATTGCTCGATGTCCACGCTCACAACTCGTTACAGAATGCTGTTCTCAGGAACCGCTGCATGCGTCTCCCCCACGACGAGAGGGAAAGGGGGGAAACCCCCATGCGTCCAAGGGGAGTCCGGATGAGGGGATGGCTCAAAGCGCCGTTACAACGACATGGCGGGTGCGGGGGCCGTCGAACTCGGCGAGGAAGACGCCCTGCCAGGCGCCCAGGACGAGCGAGCCGCCCTGGACGGGGATCGTGAGGGAAGAGCCGACGAGACTGCTTCTCACGTGCGCGGCCGTGTTACCCTCGGCGTGCCGGTCCTTGGGATCGCGCCATGGGACGAGTTCCTCCAGCCGCCTCAGGATGTCGCGGGCGACGTCGGGATCGGCGTTCTCGTTGACGAGAAGGCCGCACGTCGTGTGAAGGACGAAGAGATGGGCGGCGCCGTCCTCGATTCCGAGGCGGGCGACGGCTTCGGCCACCTTGTCCGTGATCGGGACGAGGGCCTGATGGGACGGGGTTGGGACCGTGATCCTGACGGAGGACATTGAGGAGATTGGTTCTACCCCCTCACCCTGGCCCTCTCCCCCTGATAGGAGGAGAGGGGATTTCTTCCGCTAGTCCAGGTCGATCGGGCGGGTCGGAGGCGGGGCGTCCTTGTCGACGCGCTTCAACGCCTCCTTGACGCGCTCCTCGAGGATCCGCGACTGATCCTTGAGGGCTTCCTGTTCCCGTTCCACCCGCTCCTGGGCGTCCTTCTGTTTCCGGGCCAGGTCGGCCACCATCTCCTTGATGGACCGGTTTTCCTTCGGGGCCGGCTTGCTCTCGTGCCAGAGGACTGCGCCGGTGGCCGCGTCGATGGTGAGCTTGGCGCCGCAGTCGGGGCAGATCGCCGTAACACGAGGAGTTTCTTCCGGTTCCACTTCCAATTTCACCCCCATCCTGGCCTTCCCCCCTCAAGGGGGAAGGAATGATCCTAAAAACCGCAGTTCATTCACCGCAGAGGACGCAGAGTACGCGGAGGAAATGGTTTTCGGGCGGTCTTGATGCTCACCTGTCAGGTGAGATCGATGTGTCTTCCAATCCCTCGAACTCCTTTGCGTTCTCTGCGTGCTCCGCGGTTCAACTGCTTTTTCTAGGATGATCTCTCAAGGGCACTACACAATGCTCATCAGCTCGCGCGGGAGGCCGAACGTCGTCGACTCGATCACCGTGCGCTCCTCCCGGACGTCGATGATACCATATCCCCTCAGCCGTTCCACGACTTCCCTCACGAGGTGCTCGGGCGCGGAGGCGCCGGCCGTGATGCCGACGCGGGAGACGCTGGCGAGCCACGCGGGGTCGATGTTCTCCGCCGACTCGATCAAGTACGAACGGATGCCTGTTCTCTCCCCGATCTCCCTCAAGCGGTTCGAGTTGGAAGAGTTCGGAGCGCCGATGACGAAGAGGACGTCCACCTCTCCGGCGATCGTTTTGACGGCGTTCTGGCGGTTCTGGGTGGCGTAGCAGATGTCATCCTTCGAAGGGGCCTTCAGGGCCGGGAAGCGGCGTTTGAGGATCGCGACGATTCCGGCGGCCTCGTCCAGCGAAAGGGTCGTCTGCGTGACGTAGGCGACTTTTTCCGGGTCCGGGACCCTGACCGTCTCGGCCTCGGCGGGAGAGCCGACCAGGAGACAGCCTCCCGGTATCCGGCCCATCGTGCCGACGACTTCCGGATGCCCCGCGTGGCCGATCAGGATGACCGCGTCCCCCCCGGCGTGGCGCCTCTTCGCCTCCTCGTGGACTTTCGTGACGAGTGGACACGTCGCGTCGAAGACCTTGAGGTCCCGGCGCCGGGCCTCCTCCTCGACGGCGAGAGGGACGCCGTGGGCGGATAAAATGACCGTGGCCCCGTCCGGGACCTCGTCCAGCTCCTCGACGAAGACGGCCCCTTTCTCCCGCAGGGCGTCCACGACGTGGCGGTTGTGGACGATCTCGTGGCGGACGTAGATCGGCGGGCCGAGGAGGGCGAGGGCCCGCTCGACGATCTCGATCGCCCGGTCGACGCCGGCGCAGAAGCCGCGGGGAGAGGCGAGGACGACGTTCATCGGAGTTTAGTCCCCCTCCCACCCTGGCCCTCTCCCGAGGGGAGAGGGGAGCACGGATGGGTCCATCGTCGCTGTGTTCTTCATGCGGAAGCGGGGGTTGCTTCACGGAGCGACGATTCCACAAGATCCACCAGGGCGTCGGCCAGATCCGCTTCCTTCACTTTCCGGACGATCTCCCCCTTCCGGAAGAGGAGGCCGACTCCCTTCCCGCCGGCGATCCCGAAGTCCGCCTCCCGCCCCTCGCCGACCCCGTTCACGACGCACCCAAGGACGGCGATGTCGAGCGGTTCCCTCACGTGGGCCAGGCGGGCCTCGACTTCCTTGACGAGATGGAACAGGTCGATCTCAAGCCTTCCGCACGAGGGACAGGAGATGATGTTCACTCCCTTGTGGCGGAGCCGGAGGGCCTTCAGGATCTCGAAGCCGACCTTGACCTCTTCCACCGGGTCCGCCGTGAGAGAGACGCGGATCGTGTCTCCGATTCCTTCGGCCAGGAGGAGGCCCAGGCCGATGGAGGACTTCACGGTCCCCGGGACGAGCGGTCCCGCCTCAGTGATTCCCAGGTGAAAGGGATAGTCGCAGTGCCCGGCCATCAGGCGGTAGGCCTCGACGGCCAGGAGCGGACTCGAGGCCTTAAGGGAGAGCTTGATGTCGAAGAAGTCCAGGTCTTCCAGGATGCGGATATGGCGGAGAGCGCTCTCGACCATCCCTTCCGCTGTCGGGTACCCGTGGCGCTCCAGGATGTCCTCCTCGAGGGAGCCGGCGTTGACGCCGATCCGGATCGAGATTCCGCGATCCCTGGCGGCCTTCACGACCGCCTCGATCCGCGACCGCTCGCCGATGTTCCCCGGGTTGATCCGAAGGCAGTCGACGCCCTGTTCGGCGGCGATGAGGGCGAGTCGGTAGTCGAAATGGATGTCGGCGACGAGGGGAATCCCGATCTCCCGCTTGATCGCCCCCAGGAGGTTTGCGGCTTCCCGGTCCGGAACGGCGACGCGGGCGATCTCGCATCCCGCCGCTTCGAGGCGTCTGATCTCGGCGACCGTGGCCGCGGTGTCCCGCGTGTCGGTCGTCGTCATCGACTGAACGGAGATGGGGGCGTCTCCGCCGACGACGACGCTCCCGACGCGGACGGCGCGCGTCTTCCGCCGGGGGCGCGAAAGAGCGGGAGATGTCGGACGGACGTCCGTCGTCACGGGAGGAGGAGGCGGAGAACGTCGTGGTAGGAGACCACGACGATGAGCATGATCAGGAGGGCGAAACCCACGGTCTGGGAGATCTCCATCGCCCGCCGGGAGATGGGCTTTCCCTTGAGCGACTCGATCAGGAGAAAGAGGAGCCACCCGCCGTCCAGGACGGGGATCGGAAGGAGGTTCAGGATCCCCAGTTGAAGCGAGATCGCCGACATGAACTGGATCAGGTCGGCCGCTCCGGAACGGGCCGCGCTCCCCGTGACCTGAGCGATCATGATCGGACCGCCGAGCGCCTTGAGGGAGAGGTCGAACGAGAGGAGCTTTCCGATCGTCGAGAATGTGAGGCCCGTCAGGTACAGGATCCGCTCCGTCCCTTTCCCGACGGCGTCGGCGAGCCCGTATTTCTTGAGGACCGTCTCTTCCTTCTGGCCGATGCCGATCATCGGCCCGTTGTTGACGGCCGGCTTGGGCGGCCCGAAGAACCGGGCGAAAGGCTTCTTCCACGCCGGGACCTCTGCCTCGGGCCGGGGTTTCGGCGTGAGGGTGAGCCGGACCTCCTGCCCGTCCCGGGAGAGAGTGACGTCCAGCGGGGCCATTCCGTGCGCCTTGATGAGCTTGGGGATTTGGTGCCAGTGGCCAACCGGCGTTCCCCCCACGCTTACGATCCGGTCGCCGGGCTTGATGCCCGCTTCTTCCGCGGGGAAGCCGCGCATGATCGACCCCACGACGGGCGGGACCTCCGGGATCAGGCCCGCGTCGCCCAGACCGACCTTCTCCACGGTCTCGATCGGGAGGGAGAGGGAGAGCCTCTGTCCGCTTCGCTCGATATCGATGACAGCCGTCTTCCCGGGGTTGGTCGCCACGACCTCGCGAAGCGTCTCCCACGTCCGCGTCTCCAGCCCGTCGATGGCGAGGATTCTGTCCCCCAGCTTGAGGCCGGCCTTGGAGGCCCCGGTGTCGGGTTCGACCCAGCCGATGACGGCCGGTTTCTCGAGGAAGGCCGGTATCTGGACGCCGATCATGTACGCGAGCGGCATCAGGATGACGGCCAGGACGACGTTCATCACGGGGCCGGCCAGGATGATGAGGCTTCGCTTCCCCACCGACTTGTGGAGGAAGGAGCGGGCGCGTTCCTCCTCTGGAATATCGTCAGGGGCCTGAACCTTCATGTCGTCCTGGCCGACCATCTTGACGTATCCGCCGAGGGGGATGGCGCTGATGCAGTACTCGGTCTCGCCCACCTTGCGGCAGAAGATCTTCGGGCCGAAACCCAGGGAGAACGTCTCGACGCCCACGCCTGCCCGCCGAGCCATGAGGAAATGGCCGAGCTCGTGGATGAAGACAAGTATCCCCAGGACGATGATGAAAGAAACGATCGTTGTGAGCATCCAGCCTCCGGGAGGGTACAAGGACCAAAAGGCCCCGCTATGGCGGGGCTGAAGATAGTTTAGCGGGAGGGATCGTGCGGTTTCAATGGGAAAAGA
>CAKKSE010000013.1:7637-12563 GCA_919903025.1 Nitrospiria bacterium
CTCACCGTCCGACCGATTGTCCAATCTCCTTGACGATCGACTCCGCCTCCGCCCGGGCCCGCCGGTCGGCGTGAAGGACCTCCTCGACCGTCGAGGCGGCGCGGGTGTCGTGGCTGGAGAGGGTGGTTTCGATGACGCGCGGAATGTCCAGGAAGGCGATCTCCTCCGCCAGGAAGGAGCGGACGGCGACCTCGTTGGCCGCGTTCAGGATGGCGGGGGCGGTCCCGCCGGCCTGGAGGGCCTCCCGCGCGAGGCGCAGGCACGCGAAGCGCGCGCCGTCGACCGGCTCGAACGTGAGCGGACCCGCCTTCGCGAGGTCGAGGGACGAAAACGGGGCGTCCAGGCGCTCGGGGTACGCGAGGGCGTAGCCGATCGGCCCGCGCATGTCCGGCGGGCCGAGCTGGGCGATGACGGACCCGTCCGTGAACTCGACGAGGGAGTGAACGATGCTCTGGGGGTGGATGAGGACGTCGATCCGTTCGGGCGGAAGGCCGAAGATCCAGTGGGCCTCGATGACCTCGAGTCCCTTGTTCATGAGGGTCGCCGAATCGATCGTGATCTTGTTCCCCATCTTCCATGTCGGATGGCGGAGGGCCTGGCGCGGCGTGACGCGGCGCAGAGCCTCCATCGGCGTCTCCCGAAACGGGCCGCCGGAGGCGGTGAGAATGATCCGGGAGACGTCCTCCGGCCGGTGGCCGGCCAGCGCCTGGAAGATCGCCGAGTGCTCGCTGTCGATCGGGAGGATCCGGATGCCCCGGGCGCGGGCGGCCGCCATGACGATCTCTCCCGCCATGACGAGCGTTTCCTTGTTCGCGAGAGCGAGGTTCTTCCCGGCGTGAATCGCGGCCAGCGTCGGGACGAGGCCGGCCGCCCCGACGATGGCGGAAACGACCAGATCGGCCTCCGGATGAGCGGCCGCCCGGATGAGCCCTTCGATCCCGCCGACGATTTCGGGGCCGTCGCCGACGAGCCTTCGGAGGGCTGGAACGGCGTCGGACGAGGCGAGGGCGATGAGCGCGGGCCGGTACCGGTTCGCCTGTTCGGCCAGGAGGTCCAGGTTCCCCCCGGCGGCGGCGAGGGCGGCGACGCGGAAGCGGCCGGGACAGCGGGAGATGACGTCGAGGGTCGAGACGCCGATCGATCCGGTGGAGCCGAGGAGAGAAATCTTTTTCATCCGTTCGATCTTATCCAGTTGTCGGGCGAAACGCCAATGGAAAACGGCTCGACGGCTTGTCCGGCGGCTGGAGAGAACTCGAGATTGAAAATTGAAAATTGAAAATTTTCAATTTGGCTATGGCAACAGCAGGAGACCGTAGTAGAGAACGGGGGCGTTGAAGATCAGCGAGTCGACACGGTCCAGGGCCCCGCCGTGTCCGGGGATTAGGCTCCCCGAGTCCTTGGTTCCGGAGCCGCGCTTGATCATCGATTCGGCGAGATCGCCGCCGATCCCGGCGATGCCGAGCGCGAAACCGAGAAACAGGACCTGGGCCAGAGAAGACTGCGGAAGGACCAGCGCCTGGCAGGCCCAGGCGACCAGCATGCTCGCCGCGACGCCCGCGATAGTTCCTTCGAGCGTCTTCTTGGGGGAGAGGCGCGGGAAGATATGCCGCCTGCCGAGCGTGGAACCGACGGCGTAGGCCGCCGTGTCGGCCGCCCAGGTCGTCAGGACGAGGAAGAGGACCCAGAGCGCTCCGTCCGGGAGCTGGCGGACGAGGGAGATGTGTCCGAGGAGCCCCGAGACGTAGACGGCGCCGAAGAAGGCGGAAGCCGTGTCGGCGAGGGACCGCTCGAATCCATTCGCCGACAGGAGCGTCCACGAGAGAAAAATCACGACGCCGCCGGCGAGGAGGAGCGAAGGGAACATGGGGGGGAGGTTGGCCGTCATGGAGACGATAATGGCCCCGCCCAGGACGAGGGCCAGAACGGTGAGGCCCGGCGGCGTGCCGGCCAGCCGGTGGTACTCCGTCTGCGCCCAGAGGGCAACGGCGAGGACGAGAAGATGGAGGCCGACGGGAGGGGCGTAAAAGAGAACCGCGAGGAACGCCGGAATGAAGACGAGGGCGACGGCGATCCGCTTACCGGCCATTGTGCTGATCCCGGACCTGCTCTCCGGTGAGGCCGAACCGGCGTTCCCGTTTCTGGAAATCGAGAATCGCCTTCAGGAAATCTTCCTCGCGGAAATCCGGCCAGAGCGTCTCCGTGAAGTGGAGCTCGGCGTAGGCTGTCTGCCAGAGGAGGAAGTTGCTGATCCTTTTCTCGCCGGACGTCCGGATGAGGAGATCGGGGTCCGGGAGGCCGCTCGTGTCGAGGGCCCGGGAAATAGCGGTCTCGTCGATCGAGGACGGATCGAGGGTTCCCTTGGCGATTTCCCGCCCGAGCCGCCGGACGGCGCGCACGATCTCGTTCCGTCCGCCGTAGTTGAGGGCGAGGTTGAGCCGGAGCCCCGCGTGGCCGGCCGTCCGGGAGACGACGCCTTGCACGGTTTCTCGGGCGGCCGGCGGAAGGAGGTCGAGATCGCCGATCGCGCAGAACCGGATCCCGTTCTCCCGCATGCCCGGCTCCTCCTTCTTCAGGTATTCCACGAGAAGGCTCATCAGCGTGTCGATCTCGCTCTTGGGCCTCTTCCAGTTCTCGATGGAGAAGGCGTACAGGGTGAGGACGCCAACCCCGACGGTCCGCGCCGCCGTGATGACGGTTCGGGCGCTCTCGGCCCCCCGGCGGTGGCCGGCGATCCGGGGGAGACCCCGCCGCCGCGCCCATCGGCCGTTTCCGTCCATGATGATGGCCACGTGCGCCGGCAGGCGCGACGGGTCCACCTGGGCGCGGAGGGAAGAGGCCGGCTCGACGAGCTGTGTATGTTCGGTCCGGAAGAAGGACATGTCGTCAGGGCGCCGGGACGGCGAAGATGTGGATCGTTCCCTTGCCGGTCAGCCAGTCGGCGAGGCGCGCGGTGTCCAGAGACCATGTCGCGGCGAACGCCGTCGGTTCGGCCGCGATCATGATCCGGCGCGGCTGGCCCGCAGTTCGAGGCAGAGAAGGAACGGCGGCGAAATCCGAGACAAAACCGGGAATCCCGCCGATCTTCCAGAGGGGCTCCAGCTCCTTCCCGGTCCAGCGGAAGGCATGGATCTCTCCCTCGCGGTATCCCCGGAAGTATTCCGTGAACGTCAGCAGGGCGATGTTCGTTCCCGTAACGATCTCCGGAACGCCGTCCCCGTCCAGATCGGCGGCGGTCAGGCGGTGCGGAACGCGGAGACGAAGGGGATGACCGCCGGGTTGGTCGTGTCCCGCGAGGTCCACGACCGACTCCCAGCCCGGAAGCGCCTCCTTCGTCTCGAAGACGAGCCGGCCGGCCTGATCGATCACCTGGAGCTTGTCCTCCGGAGTCCTGAGAACGTGGACGAAAGATGCCGTGCCCGGAAGGTGGATCCTCGCGGCGCTGTAGAGCGTTCCTCCCTTGGGGAGAGAGACCGGATCGGACCGGGTCAGGCCCTCGGGGCCGAGCCTGTACTCGTGGACGGGGACCCGCGGGGATTCGGCCGCGGCGCCGAGGAGACGCGGTTTTCCGTCCGGACCGGGTTCCACACGGAGGAGGCCCGGGTGGTTTCTCACGAGGGCTTTCGCCTCCCGTCCGTCCCAGGCGTAGATGCTCGATCGGGGTTCGTTCCAGCGGAGGTTCGAGACGACGATCTCTGCCCGCCCGTCTCCGTCGAGGTCGGCCGCGTCGAGGGAGAGATGCTCGTCTCCCCCATCTCCCTTGATCGCGCCGGTTTTCGCGAGCCCGCTTCCGTCCGGCTGGAGAATCTCGAGGCTGTTGCCCGTCGAGACGACGAGGAGGGGTTTCCCGTTCCCCAGCAGGTCGCCCCAGGCCAGGAACTGCGTCCGGAACCCGGGTCCGAGGCTTCGGATCGGCTCGTTGCGCTGGCGGGCGAACAGCGGCGGCTCCGCCGAGGCGGGAGGGACGGCGCGGGCCAGGTCGACGGGCGTCTCGATCGTCGCCGCGGCGATGTCCCGGCCCGGGTAGACGAGCTGAAGAGCGATCCGGTCCCGCCCGCCCGCCTCGTCCGTTCTCAGGATCAGCAGATGGTGCCGGTCGAAGAGGGTGTGAAGCGTCCGGAAGATGTCCGCGTCCCTTTCGGACGGGCCCGGTTTTCCGGAGACGCCGGCGCGGGGAACCCGCGAGATCCCGTTTTTGATCAGGAGCGAGGCCGTGATCTCGCTGTCGAGAACCCGGAACCGGCCCGTATCGGTCAGAAAGTGGATCAGGGCGTTCCGAAGGGAAGCGGGCACGGAGGCGTCCGCCGGGATTACGGCGAGCCGGATGGGGGCGGCCGTGATGCGGACCCTGTCCCCGGCGGCAAGCGGAAGCTTTTTTCCGGACGGATCGGGGTCGGCTGAGGCCAGGGACCGGTCTTCGTCGACGCGCGTGACGAAGATCCTGCCCAAGTCCCGTTCCGAGACGCCGAGGGGCTCGCCGGTGATCGGGTGCCTGAGCGGGTCTCCGGGACGGAACGCCTGAAGCTCGATTCCCGGGAAGAGGCCGTCCCGTCGGCCGAGGGAGAGAACGACGTGGTCCGCTTCCACTTTAGAGATCGTTCCAGTCACGGCGGGGTAGAGGTTCTTGACGCCGGAGGCGATGTCCTTCAAGGACAGCGGCGTCTCCTGGGCCGATGACGCGGCTGTGTGGAGAAGGAAGAGGGGCGCGGTGCACCAGAGCAGGGCCCTACTGAATCGTCCGGGCAGTCTCACAGGCGTTTGTTTCCATCGTGAAGCGGGGCCGTCCCGCGTGAGAAGCAGAGTCGTACAGGCGGCGGCGAAGCGGGCGAAGTATAACAACCCGCCTGAGGGGGGTCAAGGAGGGGAAGGGTGAATGTCAAGCCAAGATAGAAATGTCCTCTTTCTCCCAAAGTAGAAATGTCCGGTTTT
>CAKKSE010000014.1 GCA_919903025.1 Nitrospiria bacterium
GTTCGGAGTTCGGAGTTCGGAGTTCGGAGTTCGGAGTAGGGAGTACCGAGTTCGGAGTTCGGAACTCCCAACTCCAAAGCGCTCTTCATCAACCCATCGACCTATCGACCCATTACGGGAGGGAAAATGAGAATCGACGCAAGAACGGAACGCAAAGAGTGTCTCTGGCTGGCCGGCGTCCTGCTCGCGTTCGGCGCGGCGGTCCTGCTCCTGTGGCGGCCGTAGGAGAGCCCAGTGGCTGACCGCGTCACGCTCCGGATCGACGGACAGACTCTCACGGTTCCGTCCGGCACAACCCTCCTCGACGCGGCCCGGCGGATCGGCGCGGATATTCCGACGCTCTGCCGCCACGACGGTCTTTCCTCCCCCGGCTCCTGCCGGCTTTGCCTCGTGGAGGCGATCGGACGTCCGCTCCTCGTCCCCGCGTGCGTCACGCCCGCCGCGGACGGGATGGAGATCCTGACATCGTCAGAGAAAGTCCGGCGCGTCCGCGCGACGATTCTCGAGTTGTGGCTTGCGGATCATCCCGCGAACTGCCGTGTCGAGGCGGGAGAAACGTCCTGCGAGATCGAGAAGGTCGCCGCCCAGTCGGGCGTCACGGCCTCGCGCTTTCCGAAAGGGCCGGCCCGGCCGTCCGATCATTCCAGCGCCGTCATTTCCGTCAGCCGCGAGGCATGCGTTCTCTGCGGCCGGTGCATCCGCGCGTGCGGGGAACTTCAGGGACACCGCGTCATCGGCCTCACGGGCCGCGGATTCCGGACAAGGATCTCGTTCGATCTGGACGACCCCATGGGGCGGTCCACCTGCGTCTCGTGCGGGGAATGCCTGTCCGTCTGCCCCACGGGCGCGCTCGGCCCGAAGCGCCACGCGGGAGAGATCGCCGACGCCGGCGGCGAGCGGAAGACCGTCGACACCGTCTGTCCCTTCTGCGGGGTCGGGTGCCGCCTGACCGTCCAAGTCCGGAACAATTCGATCGTCCGCGTGACGTCTCCCCGGCAGGCGCTTCCGAACCGCGGTCGGCTCTGCGTGAAGGGGCGTTTCGGTCTCGAGTACGCCGGCCACCCCGATCGCCTCACGGTCCCCCTCATCCGGAAGGAGGGCACGGCGAAAGGGAGCGGGGGCCGATCCGCTTTCCGGGAAGCGTCGTGGGACGAGGCGCTCGACCTCGCGGCGCGGCGCTTTTCCGGCCTCAAGGAAAAGCGGGGCGCTCAGGCCCTGGCGGGCCTCTCGTCGGCCAAGTGCTCGAACGAAGTCAACTATCTCTTCCAGAAGTTCGTCCGGACGGTCTTTGGGACGAACAGCGTCGACCACTGCGCCCGTCTCTGCCACGCCACGTCGGTCGCGGCGATGGTCGCCTCGCTGGGAGACGGCGCTTCGACGAACTCGATCGACGACATCCTCTCGTCCGACTTCCTCTTCGTCGCGGGATCGAACACGCCGGCGACCCATCCCGTCATTGCCACCTTCTTTCACGAGGCGGTCTCCGGCGGCGCCGCGCTCGCCGTCGTGGACCCGCGGCGGACGGAACTGGCGCGGATCGCGCAGTACGTCGTTCGCCCGCGGCCCGGAACGGACGCGGCGCTGTTTGGCGGCCTCGCCGCCCTCATCCTGGAACGGAACCTTTACGACAAGCGCTTCGTCCCGGAACAAACCGAAGGAATCGAGGCGCTCCGCGAAGCCCTGCGGGGCGTGACTCCCGAGGTCACGGAGCGGGAGACCGGCGTTCCCGCGGCCGTCGTCGTGGATCTCGCCGAGTCCCTCGGCCGCGCCCGGCGGCCGTCGTTCTACTGGGGAATGGGGCTCGCACAGCACAGCCATGGGACGCTGACCGTGCATGCCCTCATCAATCTCGGCCTCCTCGTCGGCGCCGTCGGACGCCGTGGCGTGGGGCTCAATCCGCTTCGCGGCCAGAACAACGTCCAGGGGGCGTGCGACATGGGTGCCCTTCCGGCCTTCCTCCCCGGTTACAGCCGCTCAGCCGATCCCGAGGGTCGGGCGAAGTTCGAGGCGCCATGGGGCGTTCCCCTCCCCGCGGAGCCCGGGCTGACGGTCGTCGAGATGATGCACGCGGCGCGCGAAGGGCGGGTCCGGGGGATGTACGTCATGGGAGAGAACCCGGTCATGTCCGACCCGAACCTCCCTCATGTCCGGGAAGGACTGGCCGCCCTGTCGATCCTGGTCCTCCAGGACATCTTCTTCACGGAGACGGCGGAGTACGCCGACATCATCCTTCCCGCCGCTGGCCTCCTTGAAGTGGACGGGACGATCACGAACACGGAGCGGCGAATCCAGCGCGTCCGGCCCGCCGTGCGCCCGGCCGGCCACGCCCGGCCCGACATCGAGATCCTGGCCGACCTGGCCGGCCGGATGGGCCGGCCGATCTTCGCAGGCGAACCGACCGCGGCGGCCGTGATGGAAGAGATCGCGGGTCTTCTTCCGGCTTTCGCCGGCGTCCACTACGACCGGCTGGGCGAGAACGGCTTGCAGTGGCCCTGCCTTTCCCGGGACCACGCCGGGACGCCGGTCCTTCACGCGCGGGGAATCAAGCGGGGGAAAGCCCGGTTCGTTCCCGTCGGGCCGACACCGGGAGCCGAACAGCCGGACGAAGCGTATCCGTACGTTCTCAACACGGGCCGCATTCTCGAACACTATCAGACCGGCACGATGACGCGCCGGACCGTGCCGCTCCCGGAGATCGCGCCGGAGAACCTGGTCGAGATGAATCCCGAGGACGCCGCCCGTGAAGGGATCGCGGGCGGGGAGGAGGTCGACGTCGTCACGCGGCGCGGGTCGATCCGGCTCCCCGTTCTCGTCACCGACCGTTGCCCGCGCGGTTCCCTCTTCACCACGTTCCACTTCCGCGAGGCCGCCGCCAACGTCCTCACCAACGACGCCCTCGACCCCACGGCCAAGGAACCGGAGTACAAGTTCTGCGCGGCGAAAGTCGTCCGGCGGACGGCCTTGGAAACCCCCGCATGATCGCAGCCTTGCGCCCCTTTCGAACCGCCCTCTTCTTTGCGGCCCTCGTTCTTTCGCTTCTCGATCCGCGCGCGATCCAAGCCGATCCCGCCGTTAAGCCGCCGGCCGCTTCCCTCCTGGGCGGGACCCGCGTCTCGGAGCGGATCTTCGGCCTTCCCAGCCTGTCGAACGTCGGCCGCGTGGCGCCAGGCGTCTACCGCGGCGCCCAGCCGAAACCCGATGGATACGCGACGCTCAAGGCGATGGGGATCCGGACAATCATCAACCTCCGCCTTCTTCACAGCGAGCGGGAAGCCGTGACAGCGGCCGGGATGAGGTCGATCGAGATTCCCATGAACACGTTCAAGGATGTGAACCCGGAGAAGGTGAAACGGGTCATCGGCTTCATCCGCGATCCCGCCAACCAGCCCGTCTTCGTCCACTGCGCCCACGGCCAGGACCGGACCGGCATCGTCGTCGCCGCCTACCGGATGGAGGCGGACGGCTGGTCCCGCGAGGACGCCATCGCCGAGATGCAGGCCTTCGGCTTCAACGACATCTGGCACGAGCTGATGGAGTTCGTCCGGAAGTACCCGGCAACGGCATCGAGAAGGCCGTAACGCTGAGGAGTTTCACGACCTCCACTCGGCCGGACTGCCGCATCTGGAGGTACTTCATGAAGAAGGACAGCGATTTCGTGGCCCATGTCCTCGACCTTCTCCAGGCGATCGGCGACGTCCGTTCTC
Organism: Nitrospiria bacterium; assembly: GCA_919903025.1. GTDB lineage: Bacteria > Nitrospirota > RBG-16-64-22 > RBG-16-64-22 > RBG-16-64-22 > RBG-16-64-22. Next base: position 3,705 of record CAKKSE010000014.1, read on the forward strand.
GGGCGATGTTCGGGGGGCATGGGCTTTATCAGGAAGAGGAAAGCGCCGTAGAGGGAACAAGCTTGCCATTCTGGCCCCTTGGTGATACGCTTTGACGTACGTTTGGAGGATGTATCCATGAGCAAAGTACCGAGTCTCGTTCCGATAACGGATCTTCGCCAGGATGCCGCGAGCGTCCTGAAGCGCGTCCGAAGCTCCAGCGAACCGGTCTTCATCACTCAGCGGGGCCGTGCCGCCGCGGTGATGATGAGCACCGAAGCGTTTGAAAAGGCCGAGCACGACCGGCAGCTTCTTCGCCTTCTTGCGCGCGGGGACAAGGAGATTGCGGCGGGGAAGGGACACGAGCTGGAATCGGTTCTGGCGGAAGCCGATGCGCTTCTGGCAAAAGAATGAACGGTGAGAATCCTCTTCACGCCTTCCGCGCGTGCTCAGTTTCTTTCCGCTCTCGCGTTCATCCGGCAAGACAAGTCTGACGCCGCCGTCCGCTTCCGCCGTCGCGCAGAAATGGCGCTGAAAAGGCTCTTGAAGTTCCCGGAATCCGGGAGAGCGATCCCGGAGTTCCCCGATCTTCCGCACCGCGAGGTCGTTGTAGGTCCGTATCGGTTTTTCTATCGCGTGCGGGGAAAGGTCGTCTGGGTCGTCGCGGTGTGGCACGGGGCGCAAATCCCCGGAGGTCCGGGGAATATAGAGGGCGCCTGACAACGGCCGTAAGGCCCATCAGGCGTTTGTGCTGCCACTCCCGCACAATCACCGCTGGTCCGCGTCTGTTTGATGAAAGGAGGAGTTCGATGAACATTCGTCCGTTGCATGATTGGGTCGTGATCGAGCCGTCGGAGGGAGGGGAAAAGACGGCGGGAGGGCTCTACATCCCGGACACGGCAAAGGAGAAGCCGCAGGAAGGGAAGGTCCTGGCCGTCGGGAAGGGCCGGTGGGAGGAGCCGGAGAAGGCCAAGTGGGGCAAGAAACCCAAGGAAAAGAAGGAGAAGGTCTTCAAACCCACGGTCGTCAAGCCGGGGGACAAGGTCCTATACGAGAAGTACGCGGGCTCAAAGATCGATCTGGACGGGAAGGAGGTCGTTCTCGTCCGGGAGTCTGAGATCCTCGGATGGATCGGGTAGACACAAGCGAAGGCAAGAGAACTCGATTGCTGACTATATCTTAACCACACTTTGGGAAAATGCAGGAAATGTAGTTAAGACTAGGCTTGGCCCCGCGCGGTTGCGCGGGGCCAAGCCTCCGGGTCATTTCACCGCGCGGTTCTTGACCAGATCGTCTACGACCGAGGGGTCGGCGAGCGTGCTCGTGTCGCCCAGGTTGTCGATTTCATTGGCGGCGATCTTGCGGAGGATCCTGCGCATGATCTTGCCCGAGCGCGTCTTGGGAAGTCCCGGCGCCCATTGGATCACGTCCGGCGTCGCGGTCGGGCCGATCTCCTTGCGCACCTGCTGTGCCAGCTCCTTTCTGAGGTCCTCGGTCGGCGTCACGCCCGTCTTGAGCGTAACGTAGCAATAGATCCCCTGGCCCTTGATGTCGTGCGGAAAGCCGACGACCGCCGCCTCGGCCACGGATGAGTGCAGAACCAGGGCGCTCTCGACTTCGGCCGTGCCGAGGCGGTGACCGGAGACGTTCAGCACGTCGTCGATGCGCCCCGTGATCCAGTAATAGCCGTCCTTGTCGCGGCGCGCCCCGTCGCCGGTGAAATAGAACCCCGAGTAGGTCTTGAAGTACATGTCCACAAAGCGCTGGTGGTCGCCGTAGACCGTGCGCATCTGCCCGGGCCACGGACGTTGGATCACCAGCGCGCCTTCGGCCGGGCCTTCGAGCAGCTTGCCAGTGCCGAGATCGACAATACCCGGCACCACGCCAAAGAACGGCTGAGTGGCCGAACCCGGCTTCAACTTGATCGCCCCCGGCAGCGGTGTGATGAGAATGCCGCCGGTCTCGGTCTGCCACCACGTGTCCACGATCGGCACGCGCGCCTCGCCGACGACGTGGTAGTACCATTCCCAGGCCTCGGGATTGATCGGCTCGCCGACCGTGCCGAGGAGCTTGAGCGACTTGCGCGAAGTCCTCTTCACCGGCGCGTCGCCCTCGCGCATGAGCGCGCGTATCGCCGTCGGCGCAGTGTAGAAAATGTTGACCTTGTGCTTGTCGATCACTTCCCAGAAGCGCGAGGCCGAGGGGTAGTTCGGGATCCCCTCGAACATGAGGCTCGTCGCGCCGTTCGCGAGCGGGCCGTAGACGATGTAGGAATGGCCCGTGACCCAGCCGACGTCGGCCGTGCACCAGTAGGTGTCGCCGTCGTGGTAGTCGAAGATGTACTTGTGCGTCATTGCGACGAAGACGAGGTAGCCGCCGGTGGTGTGAAGGACCCCCTTGGGCTTGCCCGTCGAGCCCGACGTGTAGAGGATGAAGAGCGGGGCCTCGGCGTCCATCTCCTCCGGCGGGCAGTCGGCCGGGGCTTTGGCCATCAACTCGTGGTACCAGACGTCCCGCCCGTCCTTCCATGCGATCGCGCCGCCGGTGTGCTTCACGACCAGAACTGTGTGCACGTTCGGGCAACGCCCGACCGCTTCGTCGGTGTTCTTCTTGAGCGGCACCTTCTTGCCGCCGCGGACGCCCTCGTCGGCCGTCACCACCACCCTGCAGTCGGAGTCGAGGATGCGGTCGGTGAGCGAGCTCGGCGAGAAGCCGCCGAATACCACCGAATGGACCGCGCCGATCCGCGCGCAGGCAAGCATCGCCACCACGGTCTCCGGGATCATCGGCATGTAAATGCACACGCGGTCGCCTTTCTTCACGCCGCGGCTCTTGAGAGCGTTCGCGAACCGGCATACATCCTCGTACAGCTCGCGGTAGCTGATCTTGCGGTCCTGCTGGGGATCGTCCCCCTCCCAAAGGATGGCGGTCTGGCTGCCTCGCTTCTCGAGATGGCGGTCGAGGCAGTTGTAGGAAACGTTGAGCTTGCCGCCGACGTACCACTCGATGTGGAGACTGCCGGGGTCGAAACTCCAGTCCGAGACCTTCTGCCAAGGCTTGGACCACGTGACGAACTCGCGCGCCTGCTCGGCCCAGAACCCCTCGGGATCCCGGATGGAGCGGTCGTACATCTCCCTGTACTTCTCCGCGTCGATATGGGCGCGGCCGGCAACCGCGGGCGGGACGTCGTAGATCTTCTCTTCGGGCATAGATTCCTCCCCTGGGACGGACCCTAAACGGATGCGCACTCTGCCATTACGGAACCAGGACGATCTTGCCGAACGACTCCCCGGCCTCCAGGCGCTCCTGGGCGGCGCGGACCTGGTCGAGGGGGAGAGTCGAGTCGATGACGGGCTTGAGCCTCCCGCGGGCGACAAGCTCGACGACCGTGGCCAGCTCGGAGCGCGTTCCCAGCATCGATCCCACGACGGAGAGCTCGCGGGAGAACGTATAGCGGAGATCGAGCGCCGCCTCGGACCCTGTCGTGGCGCCGCATGTGACGAGGGTTCCGCCCTTGGCGAGTGACTTGATCGAAGCGTCGAACGTGGCCGGTCCCACGTGCTCGAAGATCACGTCCGCTCCCCGCCCATCCGTCTCTTCCCGGACGCCCCCGGCAATGTACTCCCCGACGAGAAGACCCGCGTCCGCCCCGATCTCAGCGGCCTTGGCGAGCTTGTCTTCCGTCCGGGAGACGGCGATGACGCGCGCGCCGACGAGCTTCCCGATCTGGATGGCGGCCGTGCCGATCCCGCTTCCCGCCCCCGTGACGACGACGGTCTGGCCCGGCTTGAGGCCGGCCCGCGTAATAAGCATGTGCCAGGCGGTCAGGAACGTGAGAGGAAAAGCCGCCGCTTCTTCGAAGGACAGCGGGGAGGGAAGCGGGAAGAGGTTCCGGACGGGCACGGCGACCTTCTCGGCGCAGCCGCCCGGAATCGAAGCGCCGACGATCCCGAACGAGGGGCACCGGTTGTCGAATCCGGAGAGACAGGCCGGACACTCGCCGCACGAGAGGCCGGGCGCGACGACGACCCGGTCGCCCGGCTTGAAGCGGCCGTTCCCGCCCCCAAGACTCTTGACGACGCCGGCGATGTCGCACCCGGGAATGTGCGGGAGGGGCGTCCCGTAGGCCCGGACGCCTTTCCGGAGCAAAAGGTCCAGGTGGTTCAGGGCGCAGGCCCGAACGGAGACGACGGCCCATCCCGCATCCGCGACGGGATCGGGGGCCTCCTCGACGCGCAGAACCTCTGGCCCGCCGTATTCGGCGAATCGGACGGCTTTCATCTTGGCCGGGCGATCCCTTCTTTCAAGGCTTCAAGCGCCTCCGGGAAAAACTTGGGCATTCTAGCCCGGATTATTCGTGAATGCCATAGCGAAACGGCGGAGACCGTGGCAACACGAGGCCGAAACAGCGCTATCGGATCACGCCGAGCCTTCTCCCCACCCGCGCGAAGGCCGAGAGGGCCTCGTCCAGGTGGGCCTTCTCGTGGGCCGCGGAGATCTGGACGCGGACCCTCGCCTCCCCCTTTGGGACGACGGGGTAGAAGAAACCGATCGCGTATATCCCCTCCTTGAGAAGTTCCGCCGCCATTTGCTGGGCGAGGGTTGCCTCATAGAGCATCACCGGGACGATCGGATGTTCCCCCGGCTTGATCTCGAACCCGGCCCGCGTGATCTCCTCGCGGAAATAGCGCGTGTTCTCCGCGAGCTTCTCGCGGAGGTCGCGGGCCCCGGAGACGATCTGGAACGCCCGGATCCCCGCGCCAGCGATGGCCGGCGCCAGCGTGTTGGAAAAGAGGTACGGCCGGGATCGTTGCCGGAGGAGGTCGACGATCGGCCCGCGCCCCGCCGTGAAGCCGCCGGACGCTCCTCCCATCGCCTTACCCAGGGTCGAAGTGATGATGTCGATCCGGCCCGCGAGGCCGAACTGCTCGGCCGTTCCCCGGCCGCTCGGGCCGACGATCCCCGTGGCGTGGGAGTCGTCCAGCATGACGAGTGCATCGTGCTTTCTGGCAAGCTCGGCGATCCGGTCCAGCCGCGCCATGTCGCCGTCCATGCTGAAGACGCCGTCGGTGGCGATGAGGCGGATCCGGCAACCGGCCGCCTCCTTCAGCCGCGATTCCAGTTCATCCATGTCTCCGTGGGCGTAGCGGAGCCGCGCCGCCTTGCAGAGCCGGATGCCGTCGATGATGGAGGCGTGGTTCAGGGCGTCGCTGATGACGGCGTCCTCGGGCCCGAGAATCGTCTCGAAGAGGCCCGTATTGGCGTCCCAGCAGGATGTGTAGAGGATCGCGTCGTCGACCCCGAGGAAATCGGCGATCGTCTTCTCCAGTTCCTTGTGAAGGTCCTGCGTCCCGCAGATGAACCGCACGGAGGCCATGCCGAAGCCGTGGTCCATGAGGACGCGCGCCGCCGCCTCCACAATCGCCGGATGGTTGGCGAGCCCCAGGTAGTTGTTGGCGCAGAAGTTGAGGACGGAACCGGCCTCCCCCGTCCGGATCTCCACGCCCTGGGGCGACGTAATGACGCGCTCTTCCTTGTAGAGCCCTTCGGCGCGGATCTTATCCAGTTCTTCCTGAAACACACCAACCGGCAAGACCATGCTCTTTCCCTCTCGTAAGACCCGATTCACCGACAGATCGGCGTTCAGCGATCAGCTTTCAGCCGTCAGCCTTAAGCCCCAAGCCGACTGCTGATCGCTGACTGCTGAGAGCCTCCGTTTTCCGATTCACCGATTCACCCATTCACCCATTCACCCTTTCCGTTCACGCCCACTCCAGAATCACCTTCCCGCACGCTCCGGAGTGGACGGTCTGGAACGCCTCCTCGAACCGCTCGGCGGGGAAGCGGTGCGTGATGACGGGGGAAACGTCCACGCCGCTCCGGATGATCTGGCTCATCTTGTACCAGGTCTCGAACATCTCCCGGCCGAAGATCCCCTTCAGGTTCAGCCCCTTGAAGATCACCTGGTCCCAATCGATCTCGGTCGAAGGGGGAAGGAACCCGAGGAGGGCGATCCGCCCGCCGTTGTACATCGAGTCGATCATGTCGCGGAGCGCTTTGGCGCTTCCGGACATCTCGAGCCCCACGTCGAATCCGTTCGACATCTTGAGCTCGCGGACCACGTCGGAAAGCTTCTCCCGGTCGGCGCGGACCGTCCGCGTCGCGCCCATCCGCCGCGCGAGGTCCAGGCGGAAATCGTTCACGTCGGTGACCACGACCCGGCGCGCGCCGGCGAAGCGGCAGACCGCCGCGGCCATGATCCCGATCGGTCCCGCGCCGGTGATCAGGACGTCCTCCCCCACGAGGTCGAAGGAGAGGGCGGAGTGGACGGCGTTCCCGAAGGGATCGAGGATGGCGGCGACGCCGGACGGGATCTCCGGATGGACGCGCCACAGATTGTACGCGGGAAGGACAAGAAACTCGGCGAACGCGCCGTCGTGCCCTCCGCCGACGGTCACGGCGTCGTGGCAGAGGTGCCGCTTTCCCGCCCGGCAGTTCCGGCAGATCCCGCAGTTGATGTGCCCTTCGCCCGTGACACGGTCGCCGACGGCATATCCCTTCACGCCCGGGCCGATCTCGACGATCTCGCCCACGAATTCGTGGCCGACGATCAGGGGCGGGTGAACGTTTCGCGCCGCCCAGTCGTCCCAGTGATAGATGTGGAGGTCCGTGCCGCAAATTCCCGTCTTGAAGACCTTGATGAGGACCTCGTTGGTTCCCGCAGCGGGAACCGGGACTTCTTCCATCCAGAGGCCCGGCTCTGGCCGCCTCTTGACCAAGGCTTTCATCGTGCTCTCCTCCCCCCTTGTCCGGAGATCCCGGACCGGGACGGGGGAGGATCAAGGTGGGGGGTGAAACAACCCAAGCTGGCAAGTACCAACGTCTATCCTCCGCTCTGAAGCGAGGGCGGCCTCAGTATCGCGTACACCGTGCTCGCGATGAAGAGAAGAATCGCCAGCCCGTTCAACGCGCCTCCCCAGGCGCGCCCATCGTTCCATGCCGAGAGGTCTCCCGCGACGCGAAGAGCCAGGGAGGCGTGGAGCACGGCCAGATGGGCGTAGAACGCTGGGCGGAAGAAGAACGGAAGCCCCAGGACGGCCGGAAAGATGATCGGCGCGTGGCCGAAGATCATGGCGAAGACGAATCCGAGGAAGAGGGCATGAAGCGCGGCGTCATACACGGGACCGGCGGGAACGTGGCCGCTCGCGAGAAGCAGGAACCCGCTCACGCCCAGCCAGACATAGCCGGAGAGGAGACAGACGGCCGTGAACCGCGTGAGGCCGGTCCCGCGGATCGTCCGCCTGGCGATGTCGTTGACGAAAAGCCAGAAAGTCACGAGGAGCATCCCTGCCCCGGCGATTCGCGCCCCCGCGTCCGGAAATGCGCCCGTCAACGCCACGCCGCCGAGATAGACCCCGACGAACGCCTGGAACGCCGCCTTCGCGCTCGGGGGCGGATCGAGGAGCCTGGACAGCTCCAGCCTCTCCCCCGCGATCGTGAGGACGAGGTACGCACCCCACCAGTGGACGACCAAGTGAACGGGCTGGCCGAACAGCCAGAGGACGTTTCCGACGAGCCAGCACCCGGCCCCGACACCCATGATGACGGAATGGAGGGCCGGCTGGATGCGGACGATGACGGTGAAGATCCCAACCAGGCCCAGGGACGCGAGAACAATGAGGGCGGCCCCGGCCCGCTCGGGAAGGCCGGCAACGAGAGCCAGCGCCCCCAGGCCGGAGAGAAGCGGAACGGCGTACGTCCATGCCCGCTTGAGAGCCACGGCCCGCTCGAGACCGATGACCGTTCCCAGGAAGCCTGACACCATCAGCGGACCGTGATGGAAAGCCAGAACGGGAGCCGACGGAACCTCCAGGCCCAGCCGAACGAGCCCTCCCCAGACGGCCAGAAGGAGGCAGAGCATCCCCAGCGCCAGGAACGGGACACGCGCAAGCTGAGGTGGGATCATCGGGCGTTCTTGAGCGTCGCCATCAGGCGTACTCTCGCGCAATGAACGGCGTCCGGGCGAATGCCCGTGAGGCCGGCCTTATGACTTGCCGATCTCCACCCGCCAGACGTTCGGCCCCTGCTCCAGGTAGGTCCACGAGAACTGGCCCTCCATCTCGGCTTTGAACTGGTAGTAGAGAGGCTTGGGGTCGTGGTCGTTCACAAGGATGAACGCCTCTCCGGGCGCAAGGGAGTCGAACGTCCCGAAGATCAACGGGTGCCGCTGTGGCGGCGGGATGCTCCGGACATCGACGGTTGTCTTGACGGTCATGATGGACTCCTTAGAGGCTCTTCAAGAGAAGAGGATTCTGGCTGCGGGGGGCGAACATGCCGGCCAGTCTGACACTGGCCAAGGCGTGTTTGCAACAGGAGAGATTGGCGAGACGGCTTCGCCGCCCGAAGAAAAGATGAGAAGGGGTAAAGCGAGTACATCCGCCGGGACTACAACGCGTACCCCTTCTCGCCGTGCTGGGTCTGGTCGAGGCCTTCCACTTCCTCATCCTCCGTCACGCGAAGACCAACCGTCCAATTCACGATCTTGAGGATGACCCACGTGTAGACGAGGACGTAAGCGGCGACGGCGATCAGGGCGATCGCCTGGATGCCGAGAAGGGGCGGGTTTCCGGAAAACACACCGTCGATGGCCGCGGGATTGATCTGCGTGGAGCCGAAGAGACCCGTCGCCAGGACGCCCCACATTCCTCCGACGCCGAAGACGGCGAACACGTCGAACGCATCATCCGTCGACAGGCGAGGCATGAGCTGGACAACCACGTAGGAGAGCGATCCTCCCCCGATTCCGATCGCGAGGGATGACCAGACAGGGACAAATCCCGCCGCGGACGTGATCGCGGCGAGGCCCGCGAGGGAGCCGGATACGGCCCCGAGGACCGTCGCCCTCCCCCTGTGGAGCCGCTCCAGGCTCGCCCAGCAAAGACCGGCGGCCCCGGCCGACAGGACGGTGACAACCACGGCGTGGGACGCGAGACCGCCGGCCGAGTAGGCGCTCCCGGCCGTGAGCCCGAGCCACCCGAACCAGAGAAGGGAGGCGCCCAGGACTGCCATCGGCCTGCTGTGCGGAGGAAGCGGGTCGACCCCCCAGCCGCGGCGCGGTCCGACGACCCGGGCGGCTGTGAAACCCGCAAGGCCCGCGCTCACGCAAACCACGAGGCCGCCTCCGAAATCGAGCGCGCCGAGAAAGCTCCCGATCCATCCTCCTCCCCAGACGGAATGGACCAGCGGAGCGTACACGAACGTCGTCCAGAGGATCGTAAAGAAGAGGAAGGCGGAAAACCTCATCCTCTCGGCAAACGCCCCCGTGACCAGAACAGGGGCAACCGCGGCCAGCATCCCATGGAACATCATGTGGAGGATGGGCGGGATCGTCTGAGCGGCCGCGACGGGCTTTGCGCCCATGCCCGACAGACCGAACCACTCAAGCCCCCCTATCACACCTCCCTTGTCGGGACCGAAGGCGAGAGAGTATCCCCACACGACCCACAAGACGCTCGCAACGCACAGGGAGACGAAACCGTGCATCATCACGGCCAGAACGTTCTTTTTCCTCGCCATCCCCCCGTAGAAGAGAATGACGCCGAGTACCATGAGCATCACGAGGGACGTGCAGACCAGCATCCACGTCGTATCGCCCGAATCGATCCTCACGAGACAATCCTCCGACTCGAACGGACGCTCACTTGTCCCCCAACAGCGCCGCCTTCTTCGGCACGTTCGACCTGTATCCCGTCTTCCCGTCCTTGCTCTTGTAGCGCTCCTTCACGATCGCGTCGATCGCGGCCATGTCGAGATCCTTTGGCGTTCCCTTGGCCTTGAGGATCGCTTCGCGGGCGATGATCTCAGCCTGCCGCCCCTGGTCGAGCGCGTCGCCCAAGACCCGCATTGCCTCAGGCGGATTGTGGAAGCCCATGCTGTTCTCCGCGCCGATCCACGTGTTGCGGAGATACGCCTCGTGGTAGATATCCTTTGCCTTTTCAAGAGCCTTGACGTCCGCACCCGGCGTCTTGTTCGCCTGCTCGATCGTGAGCGCCGCCCGCGCCACGGCGTATCCGGCCTTCGTGAACATGTGGTTCGTCCGGTCCTGGATGTTCAGGACCTGCTGTTTGAGCCACTCCTGCGACTGGTTGTGGCACTGGAGGCACGGCTTCATGTTGCCCCTGAGCGGACTCTGCCAGCGGTGAGAGGATATCTTCGACTGGCCGACGCGCTCGTACGGCATATGACAATCGGCGCAGGCCACGCCCGCCGCCCAGTGGACGCTCCCCGGCGCGGAGAAGAGCTCGAATTCCGGATGCCGGATGTGCCCGAGCTTCTGATCGGTCGGCTTGTGCTTCCATTCCCGGAGGTGCTCCTCCTTGTCCTTTATCTGCTTGATGACCGCCTCGATCGAGATGTTCCCCCACTGCCCCTTCGCCCACGGGAACTTGACGTAGGTGGACTTCCCCTCGGCGTCCTTGCTGATCGAGTATGTCACGTGGCACTGGGCGCAGACAAGGCTCCGCATCTCCTGCCGCGTGATCTTCCCCTCCTCCTTGCCGATCGCCTTGAGCGCCTCCTTCAGCGTCCATCTGCTGAGTCTCAGCTCCTGCGTCTTCGGGTCGTGACAGTCGATGCAGACGAGACCCATCTCCCGATGCTTCTCGGGGATCTGGGCGTGGATCTCTTCGTAAGGCTTCCGGAAGTAGTCGATCCCGAGCTTCTCCTTGAGCTCCGGCGAGTAGGGCGTCTTGCAGGTGAGGCAGACGCCGCCCGCCTTCCTCCGCGAGGGATCGA
>CAKKSE010000015.1 GCA_919903025.1 Nitrospiria bacterium
CACAGAGCCCTGGCAAATAACTTAGCAAAACTAGCAACGTCCCGTCCGGCGGCCCGTCCGGCGGCCCCTAGCAACGTCCCGTCCGGCGGCCCTAGCAACGTCCCGTCCGGCGGCCGTCCGGCGGCCCACTCGCCTCGCAGGCATCCCCATCCCGCCCGTGACCCCATCTGTCACGCCGGTGTGGTGGAAGGAACCAAGCATAGGAGACCCCGAGACGGGAAGCGCGCCCTTTTGCCGGGAGGCGGCGGGCTTGTTGATCCGTAGCGTTGACAGGACGTAGCCACCAGGATACACTTCTCTCCGTGCCTGAAATTCGCAAGACCGATGTCTTCGCCGGTTGGCTCGACCGCCTCCGAGACATTCACGCAAGAGCGCGCGTTCAGGCCAGGATCGAGAGGCTGGCGGCGGGGAACGCAGGGGATGTTAAACCGGTTGGCGAAGGCGTCTCAGAGTTGCGGATCAAGTACGGGCCAGGATACCGGGTGTACTTCACAAAGCGTGGGCGTGATGTGGTTGTTCTACTGGCGGGTGGTGACAAGAGCACTCAAGCCGCCGATATCAAATCCGCCGTGCGCCTTGCACGAAACCTGTAGGAGCATGCGATGCGCAGAACCATGACCAGTCGCTACGATGTCGCCGAGCACCTTCGAACCCCTGAGGAAATGGCCGCCTACTTTGAGGCCTGCCTTGAAGAAGCCAACGGCGATGCTGCCTTCATCGCCAAGGCGCTGGGAGACATTGCGCGTGCGAAGGGGATGGCTCAGGTCGCGCGTGACGCCGGCCTCTCCCGAGAAAGTCTTTACAAGGCGCTCTCCGGCCAGCGCAGCCCCGGCTTCGACACCATCCTCAAGGTAATTGCGGCCCTGGGGTTGAAGCTGCATGCTGAAGCGATCCGTAGCTGACTACGCGCCCAACCTGTCGCTCAACCCGGCCGCGGACGCAATACCGCCCGAAGCGCCCGCCGGCGTCGTCGTCCAGCCCGCCTATGAATGGATGCTCGCCTCGCAGGAATCCCCATCCCGCCCGTGACCCCATCTGTCACGGAGGTGTGGTAGAAGGAGCCGGGAAAAGGAAACCTGGAGACGGAGAGAGGCGGCTTGCTTCTGGAACGCGGCGGGCGTTGACGGCGGGGCGGGTTCCTGGTAAGTTTTCACCATCGCCGCGCCAATGACGGGGTTCCAATCCCTCAAGGAGTCCGGATAGCGATGCGGTCAGAGCCCCTTCCTTCCGATCTCTCTCTTCCCTCGCAAGGCCTGCTCTTAGCCTGCACACCTGGTCGCCCCGCTTCTCCGAGCGCCCCACAGGAATCAGCACCCGGGAAGTTCTTCCTGATAACCCATCCAAACCGGCAGCGTCCAGTTCTTCCGAAGCCGCTACCGCAAGACATGTCCACTTAGTCCACAACATCCCGGTCGGTGTCTAAAAGATATTGACAAGCGTCGCTTGACAGGCTACGCTGGCTCCGTGATAAAGGAGTTCCGGCACAAGGGACTGGAGCGGTTCTTCCGGACCGGTTCGAAGGCCGGCATCCGACCCGAACACGCCGCTAGACTCCGGATCCTCCTCACCGCCCTTGAACACGCTGCGGGCCCCCAGGACATGAGCGCGCCCGGCTGGCGCCTGCACCCGTTGAGCGGGAGTCTGGCGGGGCTGTATTCCGTGACGGTGAGCGGAAACTGGCGGCTCGTCTTTCGATTCGAAGAGAAGAATGCCGTGGCTCTCGATTACCTCG